>JAISJZ010000373.1 GCA_031261125.1 Planctomycetaceae bacterium
CGCCGGAAAGTGTCCCGCCGCTTGAAACTGTTATTGTTCCGGTTGCAGCAGATTGGTCGCCGTTGATAAACAACCGTCCGCTGTTGATAGTTGTTGTTCCGGTATAAGTATTGTTTCCGGTCAGGGTTGTAAAGCCGTCTCCTTTTTGTTCGATTCCGCCGCTGCCGCTGATAGTTCCGTCGAATGTATAATTATTACTGCGGTTGAATATCAGCGAACCGTTGTTTGCAACATCGCCGCTAATGCTTCCTGTTGTTCCGTTATTGCCAATTACCAGTGAACCGCCATTAACTGTTGTTTGCGGAGATGAACCGCCGTAAGTGTTGTCAGCGGTTAAGATAAGCGAACCATCGCCGCTCTTTGTCAAATTACCGCTGCCGGTAATTGCGGTTCCGATTTCCTGCGAAACGCTGTCATCGGTTTGAATCGTTCCGTTATTGGTTTCCAGTGTAATGAAACGCTGCGTATTGAAAGAATTAGTGAATTCCAAAGCCCCGCCGTCAAGCAGGATTCCGCTGTTTGCGGTACCAAGAGCGGCATCTTTTCCGACCGCAACGGTTCCGCCGTAAATGGTTGTTCCGCCGGAATAAGTATTATCGCCGGTCAATTCAACCCACCCTGCTTCGGTTTTTTCTACCGAACCCGTACCAGAAATTAAGCCGCCGTAAGTTCCCTCATCGGTTTGCACAAACCGAACTTTGCCGTTGTCGGTCATTGCCGAAGGCAAACTCTGCGCCCTCGCTTCAAGCGTTCCGTCTGTATCAACGGTAACGGTTCCTTTGAAATTCGTATTATTACCGGTCAGCGTGAGAGTTCCCTGTTCGATATTCACCGCCAATTCTTTTCCGTTGGTATTTCCAATGGAGCCGGTTAATGTCCATTGCCCTTCTCCTTGCTTTGTCAGCGTCGAGAAGTTGGAAATGCTGCCGGAAAGTTTATCGCTTGAACCGGCTGCACCATTGAGCATCAGCGTATTCGTTCCTGCTCCGCCGTCAAAACCGCCTGTAATCACAGAACCGGGATAGAGGTCGAGCATATCATTACCGCCCGCAAATTTCAAACTTCCATAGACAATACCGCCGCTTTCGTTAATGAAATGTACTGCACTGCTCCCCTGATTTCCAATAACATTACGGGGATTATCTCCGTTTCCCGCCTGAATTGTTCCGTAGTTATCAATGGTGTTCGCCGCACCGTTTGTCCTGTCTTCAAACCAGATTGCAGCCGCGTTGAGAGCAGAAATTGTACCGTGATTTTCAACTTTATTGCCGTAGCCCATTACGTTAACCGCTTCGGCATTTGAGGAAGTCCCCAGCGCACGGATGACTCCGCCGCTTTCGACAGTAAGGATTCCGTTGGAATTAAATTCCACAACGTTATTACCGGCACTCCAATATCCTCCGCTTGAAGCAGTATTATTACTGACCTCTGCACCGCTTCTGACGGTTATATTTACATCATTTCCTAAACTGATTGCGCTGTTTTTGCCGCCGGAAAGTTCTGCATCTGTATCAACAATGACGGTATTATTGTTATAAGGCGAACCGGTTCCGATAGTCCCCGTGTTTCCGGTTCCTGTTACTGTTACAGAATTACCCGGAGCAGGATTCGGTGTAACGGCGGCATAAGTTTCTGTTCCGTAAAATACGTTGCCGTAAATCATTCCGCCGGCAATCATAGCGGCATAAATCCGGTTAAGACCGCCGTTGAAACATTTGTACTTTCGGACGCTGTTTTGGAGATAGGATAAAGCAGAAGACAACAGTTCCGCAACAATTTGGGAAACAATACCGGAAGGTTTCATAAAATTAAATTGCCGTTGGAAAAAACAACCGGCGCAAACAGGCAGCCGCAAACGCCAATACCCCTCTTTTTTCTGTCGGCAAAATTATTTTTTTTCTGTAATAACTTTCTGATTATTTCGTTTTTGCGTGGACAGTGAATTTTTGGAAACATCGGCGAATTCGCAACTTGTTGCTCAAATGCTAATGACCATCACCGCGATAAATCTTCTATTGAACCGGCGGAACAATAGACCGCAGCACAGCAAAAAATTATTCCACGTCCGCTAACCGTGCGCCGAAGAGTTTTTCGACCTGCTGCACCAGCGGATTCTCCGCCGCATCGCGGAACAAATTGCGGCTGCCCGCCGACTGTTCCGCCGGTACTTCCCCGGTAACTTCCTTTTCGACGAACATCAGTTGAATCTTTACGGCGTGATTCTTTGCCTGAGAAAGAACGTTTTGCAACTTCGGCAATTCCTTTTCGCAAAAGTCCATTGCCAATTTGTTTTCAAAACAGACCCGATACAGGTTCGGCGGTTCAAACTGCACCGATGTACATTTTTGAGCGTTTGTCCCCAGCATACCGGGTATCGTGTCAACCGTGTCCATCCAAAACTGTTCCGCCGCAGGGGATTTCGGCGGCTGAATCATCCGTTGAACGGGTTTAACCTGTTCAGGAACCATTCGGTTCGTTGCAGTTTGCGGTACCGCCGGCAACTGCAAACCGCCCGACTTCAATTTGTCAAGTAAGTCCGCAATCATCTGGAAGTTGTCCAAATGGGCAATCCGCGCCAATGCCAACTCCGCAAGAACCCGCCCTTGGGTACTGAACCGCATCTTATACAACGCTTGGTCAAGAATCTGTACCGCTGCCATTAGCCGATGAATCCCGAACACCGCTGCCGTCTTTTTCGCATCATCAACTCCCGACGGGGTAAACGTCCGCAGCAGTGCCGCATCGCCGCCGGAAATAAGAACAAGTAAGTCCCGAAACGCCCCGATAAGTTGCTCAATTAAAATGCCGAAATCCACGCCTTCGCTGCCGGCTTTGTCCAATTCGGCGAAAATGACTGCCGGTTCGCTTTTGAGCATTGCTGTTATCAGCCGGAACAGCAGTTGGTCATCGGCGGTACCGAGCATATCGTTGACATCTTTCAGCGTAATATGTTCCGGTGCGAACGATAGCAGTTGTTCAAGCAGCGATTGTGCGTCCCGCATCGAACCGTTGGCGCGGCGGGCAAGCGTGTCGAGAACGCCGTCTTCAACCGTTACGCCTTCGTTCTTCGCAATTTCACCTAACCGCTGCGCAATTTTGCTCTGGTCGATACCAGAGAAGTCGAACCGCTGACAACGGGATAAAATCGTTATCGGAACCTTCTGCGGGTCGGTGGTGCAGAAGATAAATTTAACGTGTGCCGGCGGTTCTTCAAAAATTTTCAGCAGAGCGTTGAATGCCGCTGTCGATAACATATGAACTTCGTCGATGATGTAGATTTTGAACCGCGACCGGCTCGGCATAATAGAAGCGTTTGCCCGCAGTTGCCGGATGTCGTCAACGCCGTTGTTGCTGGCACCGTCGATTTCAATAGCATCAATATCTTCGCCGGTACTGATGCTTTGGCACGAATCGCAGGTACCGCACGGCTGCGTTGTCGGACCGCTGACGCAGTTGAGCATTTTGGCGAAGATTCGGGCGGACGTTGTTTTGCCGGTGCCGCGTGCGCCGGTGAAAAGATAAGCGTGTCCGAGGCGACCGGAGGTAATCGCATTGGATAACGCTTGGGAAATATGTGTTTGACCGACGAGTTCGCCGAAATTCTGCGGACGATACCGCCGGGCAACAACTTGGTAGGATTCGGGCATTGGATTTATTGAGCCGCGGGACTTGTCCGGCGATGCAGTTTTCTATTATCTGTCATTATACTGGTTGTTGATTTGTATTCAAGTTGCCGTTGAATAATAATCAGCACCGTTTCAATTTCAAAAAGGTTTGGGTACAATAGATACGCTTTATAGTTTTGGGGTTTTGTTTTTCAACTGCGAAACACACAAAACAGACGAATTCTTGGCAATACCGATGTACCGAACCGTTTCCCCCGCTGTCCTGTTTTTGCTTTTCGTCTTTTGCCGAACAGCATTGCCGCAAACGCTCGCACCGGCAGATATTCTGTCCGGCAATGAACCGGATATTCTCTACATTCTCGAACACGATGCCTGCCGGATTGACGTATTCAGCACCAAGAGCAATAAAGTCATCAAGAACATTCCGCTGCCGTGCAAACCGGAACGGATGCGCTGGTTTCCTGACAAGAAACACATTGCCGTTGCCGGAACAGCGGGAAGCACAGTTTCCCGCCCGTTAACCGGCGGCTCGTTAACAGTTGTTGATATACGGACAAATTCTGTCAGTACCGTCCGTTTCGGATGTTCGCTTTTCGATGTTGCGGTCCGCTATGATGCAGGT
>JAISJZ010000069.1 GCA_031261125.1 Planctomycetaceae bacterium
ATATACACTATTTACCCCCACCCCACCCCATTTTACCCAGATTATCTAAATTAACATCGGGAGAGGCGGCGATTTGTAAAGAAGCACTGCGGGAAATCATTGTCTTTTGCATAGCGAATTCTCCTATTGTACCGCACCGTTGATGCGGGGACTAAAAAAATAAAAAACTGAACTGGGCTATATGATAACATATTTTCGGCACAATGTCAATACTAATTTTCCCCATTTTCCCAAAAAGGCGGATTTTTTTTAACTTGCAGCCGGACTGGTTTTTAGAACCTCCCTAAGGTAAAGGATAGGGAATAGAAAGCAGCAAACAGTATAGCAGATGTGATTTTTCAAGCAAGAATTTTCCTCTTGTCCGAAATTGAGATTTATGCTAAACTCCCACAATGGAACGGATTCCTACACACTCCGACACGTCAATTTTCACTGTCCCGCTTGTTGCCCTGACGCGGCTGTGCTGCCGCTGTCCGGTAACGGTACTGGTGCTGTCGGTTGCGTTAGCGGCGTTCGGAGCGTACTGGGCTTACGGACACCTCGGCTTCAAGATGAGCCGGCTCGACCTCATCAATCCGAACAGCGGATTCAACCGGCTTTGGCTTGATTACATTGACGAATTCGGCGATTCCGATGAAGTGATTATCGTTGCCGAAGGAAAAAACAATGTCGAAGTGATTCCCGTTCTTGATGCGTTAAGCAAACGGGTTGCAGCGTTTCCCGATGAATATCAGGGCGTTCTGCACGGCATTGATATATCGAAAATCAAACGGAAAGGACTGCATTACGTTCCCGAAAAGGAACTCGAAGAGATTACGGAATTCGCTGCGCAATCTGCGGTGTTGACAAAACATTGGGAGTACCTCGCCGCCGATAAAATGCTCGGCGGAATGATGCAGAAGAAAGACCTGCACGAAATTGAAACCTACATTACAAGTTTAGCGAAAGCATTTGACGCAACTCCTGCCTATAATTCTCCGTTTCCGGCTGCCGGCGCGGTCGGCGGTTCCGTTGCCGGCGTTCCTGATGTCGTGGCGGCGTGCAGTCAGAACGATACGAACTACTTTCTGTTTCCGACGGACAACGGCGTAATGGGGTTCGTCCTGCTGAAACTCGCCAAGGTTGATAAAACTCAAATGGCGCAGGGTACAGAGTCCATCAACCGTCTGCGTTCGCTTATCGAAGACATACGGCAGAAAAATCCGGGCGTACAAATCGGTTTGACGGGAATGCCGATTTTGGAAAACGATGAAATGCGGCTGAGCAGCGAAGCGATGAACAGGGCGACGGTCTTGGCATTGTTCGGTGTTGCGGCTGTTTTTATGGCGGGATTCGGCGGCATTCGGCATCCGTTGTTCGGAATGTTTGCCCTCATCGCAGCGTTCGCTTGGACGATGGGCTACATCACATTAGTCATCGGTCATCTGAATATATTGAGTATTTCGTTCGGGGCAATGCTCGCCGGTTTGGGGACAGATTTCAGCGTTCACTATATTGCCCGGTACTTGGATTTACGCCGTGCCGGTTATGGAACCGAAGAGGCGTTGTGCGAAACCGCCGGTGAAGTCGGACCCGGTATTTTTACGGGAGCAATCACGACAGCGTTGGCGTTTTACACAGCATCGTTTTGCGAATTCACCGGCATTTCGGAACTCGGTACGATTTCCGGCGGCGGCGTTATGCTCTGCGCTTTGTCAACGTTCGTAATGGTGCCGGCGTTCATTATGCTGTCGGATAAAAACGTTAGCGGCGGAACTTGTTTTGCGCTGCCGAAGTTGCTTGACATCCGCGGCGGATTGACACCCGTTGTCCGCTTTCCCCGTTGGACGCTTGCTGTTGCCGGAGTGTTCTGCGTATTTTTGTGTTTCGGTATCCCGAAGGTCTGGTACGATTACAACCTGCTGCACTTACAACCCGTCGGTTTGGAAAGCGTGGAATTGGAACAGAAACTTCTCGACCGGGACGCGGACAAAGGCGGAAAAAACGTTTGGTACGCATTGTCGATTGCCGATACGAAAGACGACTTGCTGAAACGGAAAAAAGAATTCTCCGATAAGTATCCCGAATTGACTGTCGAGGAAATTGTATCGTGGTTTCCTGCGGCAGGCGAAAAAAAAATTGCGCTGATTCAGCATTTGGCATCATCGCTTGCCGAATTGCCGGAACGTCCGTCGGATATACCGGTACCGGCTGCGGAGAATATCGGACAAATGCTCTTTGCGATGCAGAACACATTACAAGGAATTGATAATGAAAAATTGATCATTGATAATGCGGAGCAGAGAAAACAATTATCAATGATCAACGATCAATTATCGGCTATAAGGAATTCTCTCCGCCGGATGGGCAGCGAAGAATATCAAACCCGGATGCGGCACTATCAGCAAGCCGTCGCCGGCGATTTATTGACCCGTTTGCAAACGTTAAAAACAATGGCGGCACCGGAACCGCCGGCGGTCAACGATTTGCCGGAATCCTTAGTGCAGCGTTTCGTCGGCAAAAGCGGCAAACAACTGATGCGGATTTACACTACGGCGAACATCTGGAATATGGACGAAATGCAGGCGTTTGTTCAGAAAGTCCGAAGTATCGACCCGAAGGCAACCGGCAGTCCGCTGCAAACTTACGAATCGTCGCTGCAAATGCAGAAGGGCTTCATCACGGCAGCGGGCTATGCGTTTGCCGCCATTCTGCTGATTCTGCTTTTGGACTTTCGCAGCGTGAACGATGTACTGCTGGCGGTTTCGCCGATGTTCGCCGGTTTTATTTTGATGTTCGGAATTCTCGGCTGGCTGAACCTGCCGCTCAATCCGGCGAATATGATTGTTCTGCCGCTGATACTGGGAATCGGTGTTGACGACGGCGTGCATTTGGTTCACGAATATCGGCAGCAAAAAAGAGCCGGTTACGCCGGCGGGTTCCGGCTTTCATCGTCAACGGCAACGTCGATATTGATTACCTCATTAACCACATTCATCGGTTTTGGTTCAATGATGATAGCGTCGCACCGCGGTTTGCAGAGTTTGGGGCGTGTTCTTGTCATCGGCGTTGCGGCGTGTTTGTTCACCTCGTTAGTTGCAATGCCGGCATTGCTGGTTCTCCGCAGTAAAAAATACAATGTCCGTTTAGCCGAACCACTCCGCTGCCGTGAAGAAACAACCGCGGAAGAAAACGATAAAACAAATCAAGACGGCTTGGATGACGCAGGCGATTGTCAATTATCAATTATCAATTATCAATCAGCGAAACCGAAGCGTCTCGTCCGCCGGGCAGGTTAAATTTCAGCAGCCGCTTTCATTTTTTTCAAGCCCGTTGCCGCGACAAGCAGCGGGTCATTCGTTGCCCAATAGGAAGGATTGAACACTTCAAACGATAAGAACCCGCGGTAACCGATGTCCCGAAGGATTTGGAAAATCCGTTTTAACGGGGCAACACCATCGCCCGGATACACCCTGTCTTTGTCCGCTGCCTCTTCCCGCGGCGGGGCGGCAGGATAATCGTTAATATGAAAATTCGTCATCGTCTTAGCGTTCAATAAAGACAACGCTTCAAAGGAACTGCCGCCGCGGTATAAGTGATAAACGTCGAAAAGAAACTCCGCCTCCGCCCGACCCGAATGAACGGCAATCGCCGTTACATCGCCGATGCAGTTCATCGTCTTAACCGCCCCCCATACTTCGAGTTGCGGCACAACACCAAGTTGCAGACCAATGTCCAAAATCGTCCGGTACCGTTCGCCGAGTACCGCAAAATCGTCCAGCCGTTCGTTCGTCGCCCCGGAAGCGGTCGCGGCAATCCGGTTCCCGCCGACGGCACGAATTAACTCCATTTCCCGCTTCATCTGTTCGATGCCTTTGGTGCGTGCCGTTTCATCGCTGCAAACCCATTGAAAGAACGCGCACGAACCGGCAACGGCAAGTCCCTTGTCGATAATCCGTTTGCGTAAATCGTTCAGGTTTCCTCCCTTCGCCTTGTACTCGGCAATTTCGGCAACCCACGGTTCCACGGCATCGTATCCCGCTTTTGCCGCAATGTCGATTTCCTGTTCGAGCGGCATTTTGAAACCGCGAAGCGTACCGAAATTCAGCGAAAACCTGAACGGGCCGGGGCTTTTTTCCGGTACGGGAGCGGCAAACGCAGAGGTGAAAACAGCGGTCCCGGCAAATGCGGCAGTACAAGCGGTCGAAAGAATTTGACGGCGGGTAAATGACATCGGAAAAACAGGTAAAAAATTAAGGGCAGGAAGGAAATTCCCCCCGATTTTATCACTTAAAGAGTTAAGGTAAAGTAAGAAAGACCCTTTTCTGTTTTGAAATTTCTGTTATAATCCCAAGGACGTTGTATTATGTTTCACATCACCGGAAAGAAACAACGATGAGCCAAACCAATGAAAAAGCCGTGCTGACGATTGACGGCAAGCAGATTGAACTCCCCGTTTTGACCGGAACGGAAGGACATAAAGCAATCGACATCTCCAAACTGTTCGATGAACACGGCATCACGACGTTCGACCCGTCGCTGGGCAGTACCGCCGCTTGCCGCAGCACGATTACCTACATCGACGGCGATAAGGGGGTACTGCGCTACCGCGGTATCCCGATTGAACACTTTGACCGTCCGAAACCGAATTTTATTGAGGTTGCCTGGCTGTTGATTTTCGGTTCACTGCCGACGTTTGCGGAATTGAGAAATTTCCGCAATATGTTAACGGACAACGAGTTAATTCACGAAGGACTGCGCCGCCAATTCGGCGACCTGCCGCCGAAATCCCCGCCGATGGCGATTCTCTCGGCGATGCTGTCGCAACTCGCCTGTTATCACGAAAAATTCCTGCCGCTCGGTGATGAAGAACTCTTCGGAGAAGCCGCCGCCCGGCTTATCAGCAAAGTCCGAACGATTGCCGCCTATTCCTACCGCCGTTCCAAAGGGCTGCCGTTTGTCTATCCCGACCCGGCACTGCGGTACTGTGCCAATTTCCTGCACCTGATGTTTTCGATTCCGTATCAGCAGTACATCGTCTCCGAGGAAATCGAAGACGCTATGAATCTCGTGCTGATTCTGCACGCCGACCACGAACAGAATTGCAGCACTTCGACCGTCCGCGTTGTCGGGTCGGCAAAGGCAAACCTGTTTGCGTCTTGTGCTGCCGGGGTCAGCGCACTTTGGGGACCGCTCCACGGCGGAGCAAATGTCGAAGTTATAAAAATGCTGGAATCCATTCAGTCCGGCGGACTAAAACCGGAGGACTGCATTAAAGCGGCGAAAGATAAAGACAATCCGTTCAAACTTTTCGGCTTCGGACATCGGGTTTATAAAAATTACGACCCGCGGGCGAAAATTCTCCGTGCCGTTGCCGACCGGGTTTTTGCCCGCTTGAAAACGAACGACCCGCTGCTGGACATTGCCCGAAAGTTGGAAGAGTTGGCGTTGAAGGATTCCTACTTCATCGACCGGAAGTTGTACCCGAACGTTGACTTTTACAGCGGAATTCTCCTTCGGGCAATGGGGATTCCGACGAATATGTTCACCGTCATTTTCGCAATGGGGCGGCTGCCGGGCTGGATTGCCCAATGGAAGGAACAGCACGACAATCCGAACCAGAAAATTATCCGACCGCGGCAACTGTACCTCGGCAATAAACGGACCGATTATGTTCCGATTGAAGAACGGTAAAGACAGACCTACTACCGGATTCCGTTAAAAACAGTATAATTCGTACATTTAACCCCAA
>JAISJZ010000071.1 GCA_031261125.1 Planctomycetaceae bacterium
GAAGGTGATGAAATGTCTTGACCCAGTAATCCGGCGTAATACCTTCAGCAACGCACGCCTTCAACGTGTCCAAACGGTGCGCCGCCAAACCGACCGGCAACTCATTTTTCCGTACCAAATCCATACCGGCACGAATTGTATCGAAATCCTTATCCCGCACAAGCCGGTCGGTTACTTCGCCCTGAATGACGCACGTTGATGCTTCGTAGTCAACCGACTTTTGCAGGTTTTTCAAAATGTCTTCCCGCTTTTTACCGCTGCAATTCGTCATAAATTGCAGCGTCCCGCCGTGCTTCTCCCAGTATTCTTTGATGATACCGCACAAGCCGGGATTCATAAAAAATGTGTTAATGCCGCACGCTTCCGCCATCTTGAACGTAGCAAACACTTTCTCCTTCGAGTGATATGCCAAAATCAAATCGGAAACATAAATCAAGTCCCGCGCGTGGGCATAACCGCTGATAAGATTGCCGCCGAGAATGATTTTGCTCATTTCGACACCGGCAACGGTCGTCTTCGGAATCTTCTTTTTCAGTTCCGAAAGTTTCGCCCAGTTGGTATGAATTCGCGACGCACCGGATAACGCATCAGGTTCAGCGTTGTCTGCCGGTTTATCCTTCGCGCCGATTTGACCGGAGAGAACTTTTTCCTCGGCACTGACAGCAGTACCGGCAACGGCAACAGCACCGCCGGCAAGCAGCAGTTGTCCTAACATCTTCCGCCGTTCGGGATTATCCGGCTGTGATTGATTCTGCGGTTCAACGTAATTCATTGTTTTTTCCTTAGCGGCGGGACTTGTCCCGCTTGATAAATAATGCAGATACCGTTACTCTATTCTAACGGGCTTGCAATTTTTTTACAAGTTATGAACGCTATTATCACCGGCGGGGCGGGCTTCATCGGTTCTGCCGCTGTCCGCTATGCTGTCAAACAACTCAACTGGAACGTTCTCAACGTAGATAAACTGACCTACGCCGGTAATCTTTTGTCCCTGACAGAAATTGACACTCTGCCGAATTACCGGTTCCTCCAAGCAGATATATGCAACGCTCCGCTGATGCGGCAGACATTTACAGATTTCCAGCCGGATATGATTCTGCATCTTGCTGCCGAGTCCCACGTTGACCGCTCGATTGATACGCCTGCCGATTTCATTCAAACGAACATCATCGGCACTTATACGCTTCTTGAATCCGCAAAAACGTATTACGAAACACTTCACGGCGAAAAAAAAGAGCAGTTCCGGTTCGTTCATATTTCAACGGATGAAGTTTATGGTTCGTTAGAGTTAGCGGCGAATTTTAATCCGCTTTTCACCGAAACGACCGCTTACGACCCGCACAGCCCGTACTCGGCAAGCAAAGCATCGTCCGACCACATCGTCAAAGCGTGGTTCCATACTTACGGGCTGCCTGTTGTGATAACCAACTGCTCCAATAATTACGGTCAGTATCAGCATCCCGAAAAGTTGATTCCAAAGTGTATTCTTAACGCACTCGCCGGAGAACCGCTGCCGGTTTACGGCGATGGAAACAACGTCCGTGATTGGATTTACGTTGACGACCACGTTAAAGCAATCGTTGCGGCGGCAGAGCGGGGACGCATTGGTGAAACGTACAACATCGGCGCACGCTGTGAAAAATCAAATCTCGAAGTTGTTGAAACAATCTGCAAAATTTTAGATGAACGGCAGCCAATTTGTTCCCCCTTCTCCATTCCTCATTCACAACTGATTACATTTGTTGCCGACCGGCCGGGACACGATAAGCGGTATGCTATTGACCCGTCGAAAATCGAAACGGAACTTGGTTGGCGAACCGTTGAAAGTTTTGAGACGGGTATCATCAAAACCGTTGACTGGTATTTGAGCCATCAAATATATCAAAACCACGAACAGGTAAAACCGCCGTCAACGTAAAGGGCAGCACCGGTAATATAACTGCCCGCCTTCGGCGACAGCAACAACAGTGCCGCCCCGACCAGTTCGTCCGGCGTACCGTACCGCCGCATCGGTGTTCCCCGCATTATGTTATCAACCCGTTCCGCATCAAGGATTTTCCGGTTCTGTTCTGCCGGAAAAAACCCCGGACAAATCGCATTGCACCGGATATTCTTCGCTGCGAACTCCTGCGCAATGTTCTGCGTCAAATTGACGACACCGGCTTTTGAGGCGGCATAAGCAAAAACGCGGGACAGCGGTTTGTCCGAATTAACGCTGCCGATGTTCAGAATCGAACCGCCGGTTTTGTTCGTCAGGAAATGTTTGATAAACACTTGACACGCTTCCATTGTTCCTTTCAGATTGACGGCGAAGATTTTATCCCATTGGGCAGGGTCAACATCGAGAAACGGCGTACCGACGTTGATTCCGGCACAGTTGATAAGCATATCGACTTTGCCGGTAACTTTCTGTGCATCAGCAAGCAGGGCTTCCAGTGAAGAACGCTGCGTGATGTTGACAACGGCGTAAGCGGCATTGATGCCGAGTGTTTTGAGTTTTTCGACACGGACTTTACAAGCATCTTCGCCCATATCAGCAACGACGATGTGGGCACCTGCCTGACCGAGACCGGCGGACAGCGCGCCGCCAAGTTCGCCGGCACCGCCGATGACAACGGCAACCTGATTATCGAGACCGAAAAGTTGTTGCAAGTATTGGGCTGACATAGTAGGAGAAAAAGTTAGTGTGTTATTTAGCAGACAGTTATGCTGCCGTTTCTGCCGTATGGTTTCTGTTATTGCCGTTATCCCGCTATTTTCAACGGCGGTGCTGCGGGTATTGCCGGTGTTTCCGGTTCCGGCACCGCCGGTTTCGTGTCAACGTCATCCGGCAAATCCATCAACGACCGCTTCTTTTTGTCCGGCATAAAGAAGCGACCAGCGGGACCCGCCAAAATTGCCGGTAAAAATATCAAATCACCGTACAATGCGACACCCAAAATTGCTAACATCATTACTCCGAACATCTGCGTCGGGGTGAAGGTACTGAACGCAAATGCCGATAAACCCAGTCCGCCGATAAACGTCGTCTGTGTCATCGCCGTTGCACAGCGGTTATAAGCGTACAGACACGCCTCTTTGGGGTTTAGACCCTGCTCAATACCGTGCCGGAACCACGTCAAATAATGAATCGTGTCATCGACCGCAATCCCCATTGCAACACTCGCCGTCATCATTGTACCGACATCAACCAAAATACCTGTAAAGCCCATAAAACCGAACACAACAACCACGGGGAACAGGTTCGGCAACATTGACAAAAAGCCCGCTACCGCGTTTTTCAAAATGAAAATCATCACGAGCATAATGAGCAAGAACGAACTAATCAACGAATCAACAAGACCGGCAATCAATTCGTGCTGCGTTTTATAGACAATCGGCACCATTCCGGTATAAACCGCCTGTACCGGCAAATGGTCAAGCGGATTATCAATTTTCGGCGACGGACTAACGGACTCTTTGATAAAATGTCCCCAGCCCACTCCCCAAATGCCGATTTTCGCGAACATTCCCTTTTTCTCTTCGTGAACCGCCAACGGATGCTGCGGAAATTCCTCATTCGGGAACCGTTCTTTGATAAAATCGTCAACGAGCGGATTGACGATGTTTTTTACGTCGTCGATGAAAACCGAGTAATCAATATCTTTTTTCAGCGACCAAACCCGGACACTCAACCGCCAAAGGTCCACACCGTGTTCCTTTTCCCAGTCGTCTGCCTTCTTCCGAAAACCGTCCATTTCACTGACAGTGATTCCGTGATATTCTTCGCCTTCTTTTGTGTTCAAAAGTTCTTTTAACGAAATGATTCCCACGGCACGCAGCCGGGCAGCGTCCGTTTCGGTAATTCCGAGTTGTTTCAGCGTAACGGTATAATCCGTGTCAGTCGATTCCAACGACGGATTCCCCTCAACAGCGACGAAGCCGTCCAAATCACTACGATGCTTTTCCAGCCGGCCGTTCAAAGCGTACTCAAACACACGGCGCGTACCGCTGCCTTGCTTGCCGCGGGGCATTGTCGATGGGGCAAACGTCGCCGCTGACATTACGCCGCCGATGTACTCCGGCAACTTCTCCTTCAACGAGTCCGTAATCCTTTCGACAAACCGCAGCCGTTCCAGCGTATTAAATTTACAGCGGGAATTGTCAAACTTAATCACAACATCCATTGGAACGAGCGGACCGAGCGTTTCCTCCAACTCCGTGTAATGCGCGATAATTTCGGCATTCGGCGAGTAGAACCGCATCATCTTAACGGAGGTCTTAATGTCAAAGCACGCAACGGTATAAAACACTGTAACGGCGATACTGAATAACGCGACTTGTTTGTTATACCGAATGATAAACCGCCCGAACCGATTCCAGAATTTGGAAATCGTTTGGCTATCTGTCTGTCCTTTGGGGTTAAGCAGAGATTCTTCTTTCGTCGGAAAGAAATGCAGCAGCGACGGCAGATAAAAGAACAACAGCACAAGCGTAAGCATTACACCGATTGCCGAGTAAAAGCCGAACTTCATAATCGGAATCAGGTGCGATAAATACAGCGAACCCAGACCGATTGCCGTAGTGAATGAAGCCATAAAACACGGATACCACGCCATCGTAATCGCCCGTTCTGCTGCGCCTTTTAATCCGTTTTCCTTAATTGAATCGTGATAGTAGTTGATAATATGAATTGCCCCGGACATCGCTAACACATACATCAGAGCAGGCATACTTAACATAATCGCGTCGCAGCGGCTCCCGGTCAGGGCGACCATTGCCAACGAAATGCCGGCGGCAAGAATCGAAGTCCAGAAAACGAACATCGTCAAGCGGAAACTCCGCAGACAGCACATCGAAATTGTAAAACCGATGAGCGCACAAATTCCGGCGAGGCGGTACAGCGTCCGTTCGCCTTCATACCCGATAGCAACATTATCAACCGGCGGACCGCCCATCACGATACCTTGGATTTTGTACGGAATCCCGAAGGTAATATCATATAAAAAAATCTTGACAGCGTCGGCTGCTTTAGCGGCGAACGGGCGGTTGTCAGGTGCCGGTACCGGGTCAACACCGCATTCTTTGGCAATGTCGTGAACGGCTGCCAGCACATTGCGAAGTTCTTTCTCGTTCTTTGGTTTATTGAGCGTAATAATCATCGCCGTCCGGTATTTTTCAGGCGGCAGCGGTGAACCGTCCGCAGCGGTACGCTGCGGACCAATCAAAAGACCATCGAGCCGTTCTAAAATTTGTTCATCGGACAGCGGCGATTGTGAATTTTTTCCATACCGTTCATCGAACAGACGTTTCAAACGCGGACCGGTCAGAACGGACTTGAAGTATTTCGCCCTGTCCGCAATGTTAGCCGCGGGAACTTGTTCCCCGCCGGTTTCGTGTTCCTCCGTTTGCTCCTTTTCATTTTCATTTTGCGGAGACAAGCCCCCGCCGCTAACGGTTAATTCCGCTTTCAACTGCTGTACACCGCCGCTCATCCAAGACGACATATTGTCAATCGTCTGTCCCGGAACGAGTTTTTGAGCAAACATTTCAAGGCGGTCGTCGTCCATCGTGCAGCCGTCCCACGACACAACAACGAAACTTTCATAAGGAAAGTGTTTGAGATACCATTTGTATTGTTTTGTTTCCGAGAACGTCTCCGGCAGCCAATCGGCAACATTATTGGAATTACTCACCAATGTCCGCTTTGTCCCCATCCAAATAAACGAAAGAAGAAAGACGACTACGAGAAGAATACGGAAACCGTAATCACTGAAAAATGTTTTACTCATTGAGACATCCTGTTAGCCCCCTGCCGCCTGCGGCAGGAAAATAGCGAAAACCGCGACGGACATTGTATCATAAATTCCCGTAAAAACAAGAGTAAAATGCTGAAAAACACGGAAATAGGCAGGTTTTGCCAAACAAGAAAGCAGCATATTTTACCTATTTTGCGCATATTGTTGCCGAAACGGAAAACATAATTTTTGCCCTTGACGCAGTGCCGGAAAATTCGTAAAAGCGAACTATGGCACGTTTTCCTTTCAATTTTCTCTGCGTGTTTTTCCTGTTCACGGTATTGTCCGCGGCAGAGGAATTTCAGCGTTCAGCAGCCGTTGCCGAACCGGAGGTATTCGTGCGCAGCGGACCGGGAACGGAATACTACCCTACGGCGAAACTTCAATTAGGCGACCGCGTTGAAGTGTTTTACGAAGACGGCAACTGGTGCGCCGTCCGTCCGCCGGTCGGCAGTTTTTCGTGGATTAGCGCAAAATACGTTGACATCCTCTCCGGTAATATCGGCTCCGTCAATACCGACGGTTTAGCGTCCCGTGTCGGCAGCGACCCGTCTTTGTACAACGGTGAACTATGCAACACCGTTCAAGTGAAACTAAAAAAAGGCGAAAAGGTTCTCATCATCAGTAAAACGGAAACGCCGGAAAATCCCGCCAGTCCGCTGTGGTACAAAATCGCTCCGCCGAGCGGCGAATTCCGTTGGATACAAAAGGACTCCTTAATCGAAAAGGCGGCTATGCCGCCGGTGAATTCCGTTCACGGCGGTTCAATCACCCGTGTTGTTTATGAAAACGAACAAACGCCGCCGATAAAGTTAACACCGCCGGCAAAACAAGCGATACCGGTACCGGTTCCGGGTGCCAGCGGGGGACAAACCCTTCCGGCTAACAGTCCGCAAGTACCCGAAACTCTCTGTGTTGAAAATCCCGAATTTCAAAAAGTGTTTGAGGAACTCAAAGCGGAGACACGAAACGTTCTGACACGTCCAGCCGAGGACTGGGTGTTTCAGGTTCTCATTGACCGGGCAAACGAGTTGTTCAAGATTGCGCCGACTGACAACGATATGGAAAAAGTGTATAACGTTCTCGAATCGTTGCAGCGAACACGGAATGTCCGGCAGGAAATTGCGGTTCGGCGGCAGTACCGTACCAGCATATCACAGCCGTTAACACCAGCGGCTGTAAGAACATATCCGGCATTTGCATCGAATAGCGGCGCACCAAAACCGTTGAAAGAAATAACCAACGAACAGGAAGCGGTGTTTCCCGCCGCTGTGAAAACGGCCTATTCCAGTGAAATTGCCCGCGTCGCCAGTAACCCTAATGTTCCGCGAACTGATGTACCGGTACCGCTGATTCCGAAAGAGGAGTTTGACATTACCGGCAAACTCGGTGCGTTTGAACCGCTGCCGAAAGGACATCCGCCGTATGCGGTCGTCAACGGAAAAGACGAAGTCATTTGTCTCATCACGCCGGCGGATGGTGCTGATTTGAAGCCGCTGCTCGGCAAACAGGTCGGCATCAACGGTATTCTCGGCGTTTACGAAAAAAAAGGACAGTTGAACCGCCGGCACATTACGGCGTTGGAAGTCAAAGCGTTATGACAGTGTTGTAGCCGTATTATGAAAAAGATTCCTCTTGTTGCACCGGACGGACATCTTGCCCGGCAAATCGCTCTTTACGATGAACAGCATCGCTTTGAGACCGTCCGTTTTACAACGGTTGCTAACGCACTCGAAAAAACGCAGCCAAACGAAATGTTAATAATTCAATGGACGGTTGCCGAAATTATCGAAACACTCAAACAAGCAAACGGTATTGCCCGACCGTTCATCGTCTATTGTCCCGAACTTGCGGAGCGGACAGCGAAGGAAGGTGAAAACATTCGGCTTGCTCTGCTTCAATTCGGCGCAGCAGCGGTGTTTTCGCAGGGACGGAAATTACCGCAGATGTTGGCAATCTGCTCCGCCAGCAGCGGAAGCCGCGGTCCCGGAACCGTGGCATAATCATCGAGAATTACGGCAATCCGGTCATTTTTTACTGCCGGAACATTATTGCCAAGCGTTTGCCAGTCCTTCCGGGAACCGTCAACGATTCTCCGCTGTTCTTCTTTGCTCAACAGCACCGCTGCACTTACCCCTTCACCGGTGAAAAGTTCGATAATCACGTCCGGTGCCATGTGAAGCACGCCTTCCGGCGAAATACTTGGAAACGGCAGTCCCGTTTTGGCAGCAACGTTTGTTCCGCCGGCAAGTTCAAGGATTTCATTATACATCGGACTGTCTCCCGCAACGAAAAGATTTTCGATGCGCCCGACATTTCGGGAACGGTCAACACAAAGCAGTACCCTGACTTTTTTCCGGTTCCGGTTTGCGTCGGCAAATTCGTTTAGTTTCGTCCGAAGTTTTTTCTGCTTTTCCAAAGCCGTGTTTCGGAAACTGCCGCCGAGAGTGCTGCCGATAATTTCGTATGATTGCAGTACCCCTTCAATGCTTTGATGGTCAACAGCAACGGTACGGATACCCCATTCGGCAAACCGGCTGCGGGCGGTTTCGTTTTCTTTCAACAGAAAAATCTGCGTCGGTTTCAACGCCAGAATTTTTTCGGGATTCCAATCGTACAGTCCGCCGATTTTTTCAATTTTTGCCGCTTCCGGCGGAAACACGGTGAATCGGGAATCACCGGCAACGAGTTCCCCGGCACCGATGTCAAAGAGTATTTCCGTAATACTTGGTGCCGTCGAAATCAACCGCTGCTGCGTGTCCTTTTGTTCAATCCGTCCCGATGATTGACAGCCGGTTAATACGGTAATAAACAAAAAGAAGAACAAAACGTTTTTTCTACGGATAAGCATCGGG
>JAISJZ010000156.1 GCA_031261125.1 Planctomycetaceae bacterium
AACGGTCAGTTTGCGGGAGCGAGAGTTCGGAGAAGATGATTTTTCGCAGTAATTTAGTTTTTTTTGTTTAGTTGTTATTGTTTAGTGTTATTATTTAGCCGCCGATTTTAGAGCGGCGAAAAAAGGATGTCGCCCCGCCCGCACCGTTGGTGCTGGGGCTAAAAATGAAACTTTCTGGAACTTTACGTATATTATACTTCGTTTTTTCAGAAATTCAAAGGAAATTCTGGCGAAAAAAATGTTTTCGGCAATTTTTCTACTTTAGCCGCGAAATCAGAGACGCTCACGAAGTAAGCGGCTGGGGGAATCGCTTACTTCGTGCGCGGCTCTGATTGTTTGCGTTTTTACGCTATCGCAGATTTCCGCTAGTTATCAAAACACATCATACGTCCAAGGTTCGCGGAGTGTTCTGCTTCTCATTCGGTTTGCTTCGTCATCTCCGATAAACTCCGCTTTGACGGCATCGAAACGAAGTTTCCGTTTCAGCATCCAAGAAAGAGCGGCAGCGTGGCAGGCGAGGTGAGAATAACGGGTTGAATGAGAATTACAAACCGGCTGCGACCGCGTTTTAACGCAGTCGAAGAAATTGCGGCAATGATAAAACGGCGAAAGTCCGTCAAGATTCGTTGTCGGACGCAGTTCACTCCGCAAAGATTCAGGATACACCGCAATTCTTCCGCTGTCGCCGGTTTCAATCCAGCCCTCATCGCCTTCAAACCGCACCGGACAAGTTCCGAGACCAAGCCACCCTTCCGGTCTCATTACCAACTTGATTCCGTTCTCATATTTTGCATAAATCGTTCCGCCGTCCGCTTCGTATTCAACAGGCGTTGTATTGTCATCGGTAACCGCCCACTGACAAAGGTCAACCGTATGCGCACCCCAGTCGTGAAGTGTTGCGCCGGAATCAAAATCGTAATGACTTCGCCACGCTGCCCAGCCGCCGCGCCCGTCGTTGACTGTATCGCTGCCGCCGTTCATATATGCCGTATTGAACGGTCGCCGCGGTGCAGGTCCCAGCCACATATCCCAATCGAGAACATTTTTATCCGGTATCGGTTGAGCAGGCAGCCAATCAAAAGTCAACTTCAAATGATAAATCGAAGCGTGAACAGTATGTATTTTGCCGTGTTTTCCGCTCCGTGCCAATTCAACGGCAAACTTGAAATTATCAACGCTGCGCCGCTGTGTTCCCGCCTGAAATACCGTCCCGAAATGCTTTATTGCGTCATCGAGAATCTTACATTCATCAATCGTAAGACAGCAGGGTTTTTCGCTGTACACATCTTTTCCCGCCTGTGCCGCCATTATCGACATCAAAGTATGCCAGCGGTCGCCGGTTGCGATAACAACGGCATCAATATCGTCCCGCTGCAATAATTCGCGGAAGTCGTGATACGTTTTACAGTCATTGTTTCCGTATTTTTCGTCAGCAATTTTCTTAACGTTTTCCCGCCGCGAAGCATTGACATCGCAGACAGAGCGGAATTGAACGTCCGGCTGTTGCAGCATAAAACCAAGAACGTAAGTACCGCGGTGGCGGATTCCGATACCCGCAAGATTGATGCGGTTGCTTGGGGCAACAACGCCGTTCAATCCCATTGCGGAAGACGGAATCACAAGCGGGACGGCAAGACCGGCAGCAAGCGATAGACCGGTACTTACAAGTGAGCGTTTCATAAAAGAACGCCGCGAGACGGAATTTTTTTTCGGCATAGCGATTCTCTGTTATTGCGGTTAGTGTAAAACAGTTGCGGAAAAACTTATAGGGATAATTGTATCTTTTTTTTCGGGAAAAAATACGGTAAAATGGGCGTTCCTGAAAAGTCCGTTTTCATCACTTTAACCATTAACACGGTACAATATATGTCTATTTCTCCCCTTGCCGGTAAGCCTGCCCCGAAAGAGATTCTCGTCAATCTTGACGAACTCGAAAAAAAGTATTACGAAACGAAACCGGACGTAAATAACCCGGCGCAACTCGTGTCCTTTGGAACCAGCGGACATCGCGGAACGTCGCTGGACGGTTCGTTCACCGAATCGCATATCTTGGCGATCTGTCAGGCAATTTGCGATTATCGGCGGAAATTCATTATTGATGCTGAACTGTTTCTTGGCAAGGATACCCACTATCTTTCTAAATTTGCTCAGCAAACGGCAGTGGAGGTGTTCGCCGCTAATAATGTCGAAGTACTTTACCAAGAAAATGACGGCTACACACCAACGCCGGTTATTTCGTGGAAGATTCTCACTGAAAACGTACATTGGAAGAAAAATAGCATCGGGATTGGAATTAGCGACGGCGTAGTCATTACACCTTCGCATAATCCTCCAACAGACGGCGGCATCAAATACAATCCGCCAAATGGTGGACCTGCCGACACGGATGTTACCGGATGGATTCAGAACAAAGCGAATGAGTATTTGAAAGCAAACTTGGACGGCGTTAAACGTATACCGTATGTAGATGCGGTTCACGAAACAAGATACCCTCCAATGGACTTCGCCGACGAGTACATTGCCGACCTCGCAAACATTGTCGATATGGAAGTAATCCGCAAGGCGAAAATCCGTATCGGTGTTGACCCGCTCGGCGGAGCGGGGGTTCATTATTGGAAACCGATTGCCGAAAAATATGGTCTCGACATTACGGTTGTCAACAAGAGCGTTGACCCGCAGTTCGGTTTTATGTGCGTTGACCACGACGGAAAGATTCGGATGGATTGCAGCAGTCCGTATGCAATGCGCGGTTTGGTTGCGATGAAGGACAAATTCGACATTGCGTTTGCCAACGACCCCGACACCGACCGGCACGGCATTGTTGTTCCGTCCGTCGGCTTGATGAATCCGAATCATTATCTTGCCGTTGCGATTCAGTATCTTTTTACGCACCGTCCGAATTGGTCAAAATCGCTCGGCATCGGCAAAACGCTGGTTTCGAGCAGTATCATCGACAAGGTTGCCGCCGATTTGGGACGCAAACTTGTCGAAGTTCCCGTCGGTTTCAAATGGTTTGTAGACGGTTTATACACCAACAACGTTGTTCAACCATCCGCGAGGAACGATATTAAGTTTGACGGTACGCCGCTCGGTTTCGGCGGTGAAGAAAGTGCCGGTGCAAGTTTTCTGCGTTTCGACGGTACCGTTTGGTCAACGGACAAGGACGGGATTATTTTGAATCTGTTGGCGGCGGAGATTTTGGCAAAGACCGGCAAAGACCCCGGCGTGTTGTATCAGGAAATCGAAGCGAAGTTCGGTAAATCGTTTTACACACGGGTTGACCAACCAACGACCCCGGAAGGCAAAGTGGCGTTCAAAAATCTAACCGTTAGCCGTGTTGCCTGCAACACGTTGGCAGGCGATGAAATTACCGCAAAGTTGACAAACGCCCCCGGCAACGGCGCACCAATCGG
>JAISJZ010000165.1 GCA_031261125.1 Planctomycetaceae bacterium
GAATGGCAGTGCTTGCAATCCATCGACTTGACTACCTCCGTGAATGGGTTAGAACAATCCTATAAATGATAGTATAACATTCGCTATCTTTTTGTCAACACTGCCCGATTTTTATAAAACTGTCCAACGGCAATTCGGAAAGCAACTAAAACAGGTTAGAGAAAAGGTCTAATATGATAACGGCGATATTATTTTGACCGCACCGGCATTATACCGGAATAAAAAACAGCGTCAACGAGGATAAACTGTCTGTACCGGTTTTGCCGTATCGTTTTTTTTCAATAGAGAAAAATACCGTTTTGCATTCCAGAACCGTAATGCCGTTTTTCGATACAAGAGAGTGTCGAGTACCATTTCGGCACAAGGACGAATCTGCACGGATGCACCCATTTGAGACCAGACAAACTCCCCCGGAGGCGTTTGCGATGCGTGCGATAACCGTTTTACTTGCTCTTCTTGTTTTTACCGCGGGCTTAACCGCTGCTGTTTCTGCGCAGGTGCAGACCGGCGGCTATCCGGTCCGAAGCGGTGAAATACCGGTGCCGCTGCCGAAGAGTGCTGAAAACACGGCCGCCGCTGCTGTGCCGGAAAAAACAACTGCCGACAACTTCGTTTCGGAAACCAAACCGTCTTTTTGGGATTCGGCATTGGGTAAAACAAAAACCTATTTTTCCAATATCCTTCCCAAGAAGGAAACAAAAGACGGCGGCAGACAGCCGAAAAAACCTTCTGCGGACGATGCCGCAGCGGATAACGGGTTGAAAGAAATTGCCGACTGGGTGAACGAGCAGCGTTATTCGGAACCGGAGTACATTGAATCGGCAACGCGTTCCAAAAACACAACGGCAAAAGATATGTACCGGCAGGGCTTGCAGGCAGAAAACGCCGGAAATATCGGTGCGGCCATCCGTTGTTATTCGGCGTTCATCACGGCAAACAGCAAGCAGATTTTTGACGGCACGCTGGCGGCACCGTATCACCGTTTGGCGTTAATCGCTTGGAAGCGGCAGGACGCACTCAAAAATGCCGGTATCTATTTCCGTTATGCGATGAGATACGCCAAAGGCGGTAACGTGCCGATTATCGCCGGCGATTACGCGCTCTTTTTGACGGAACAGGATGATTGGGAAGGAGCGGAAGTGGTACTCCGCAATGCGCTGGTGTATTATGCCGAGGACAAACGCCTGCTGTACTATTTGGCAAAGGTCAGTGCCGGTCAGGAGCGTCCGATACAGGCATTGCGTTATTTTACGGCGGCAGTCGGCAAAGAGCAGGCGTATCAGGAAATGGCGGCGTTTTACCGGCAGCATAACGAGTTTGTACTGGCACAGCACTTTGACGAAAAGCGGTACGAATTGCTTGCCAAGAACGGTAAAGTGCCGCAAGGGGCGGTTCCGCTTGTTACGCCCGCCGATAACTTCAATCCAATCGTTTTTAAGCAGGACAATTCACAATTATCATTCACCAATCAATTATCAGGCGGCTGGCAGCCGGCACCGGTACCGCCGCCGATGCCGTTTGTGCCGATTGATATTTCCGCAAAGATTCCTGATACACAGACAATAATACCGGTGTCGCAGGTGATTCATTATCCCGGCGGTTCCGATACTCCGGTGTATTACGAATATCAGGGAAACAACTATCCGAAAGAATAAATCCGAAAGAATAAATCTGTTATGCGTATTTACGTTTACGCCGCTTTGTATTTCACGCTGAATAAGGTTTGAATCCGTTCAAACTCGGCGTGATTGGCAAACGAAATTGTCAGTTTGCCTTTCCCTTGCGTGTTTGTCTGCGTCAGTTTGACTTTGATGCCGCCGAGATACTCCCGAAAACTTTGTTCCAGTTGCCGGACTTGTTCGCTCTGCTCTCTGGAAGAAGGCGGTGCTGCCGGTCGGGTTTGCCCGTCCGGTCCGACGACATTCCAATTCTCCTGCGGTTCGCTGCCGTTGAGAAGTCCATCGACATACTCTTCCGTTGTCCGAACGCTCCAGCCCTCTTCCTGAATCTTTTTTGCAGCATCCAGTTGTCCTTGCTCTCCGAACTGTCCGAGCGGCAACAGCGCACGGGCGTGTCCGGCGGTAAGCGTCCCTTTTTTCACAGCATCCTGAAGCCGCAGCGGCAAATCAAGCAGCCGCATCAGATTTGATACGGTACAGCGTTCCACTTCGAGACGCTTTGCCAATTCCTCGTGCGTTCCTCCGTATGTCTCCAAATACCGGGCAAACGAATACGCTTTTTCAATCGCATTGAGGTCTTTGCGCTGCAAATTTTCCGTCAATGCTAATTCGACCATATCACGCTCTTCGGCACGGACACAATGTACCGGCACTTCACGCCAGCCGGCACGCATTGCGGCGCGGTACCGGCGTTCGCCGGCGATGATTTGGTACCGTTCCGCGGCTTTGCGGACAACAAGCGGCTGCAAAAGTCCGTGGTTTTGCAAACTCTCCGTCAGTCGGTCGAGTTCCGTTTCGTCAAACTCCTGCCGCGGCTGATACGGATTGCGGTCGAGAAGCATTATATCAACGCTTTGGGAACCGGCAACGGTATTATCGGTTATGCCCGGCAACATCGCTGCCGGCTCTCCGACCGTCTCCGGTTCGCGGACGGTTTCACTGCTGATTTGTCCGAAGAGCGCAGCCAAGCCGCGTCCCATTCTTTTTTTTTCGCCTGCCATTGTTGTTTGACGTTTTGTCTTTGCCCTTGCTTACGCTGCGGGCTGTTATTCATTGCCGGACTATGCCGATTTTGCCGGTATGCGTCAAGAGCAAAAAAACGGAACAAACGGCAATACCGTTAAATCCGTTCTATTTTTCCAAATCGGTAAAATTATTTTAATAGTTTTCACCGGCACAGCCGATATAACCGAAAGAAGTCCTTACCCCAAAGATGAGGGAATGATGAAAATCTGCAAATTCGTTTGGTTTTCAATGACGCTGCTCTGGCTGACTGCCGGAACGCTTTCGGTTTATGCTGGTCAAACGGTACTGATGGTAAATGTTGACGGTGCCGAATCACCGTCTATGACGATACTCGGTCAAAATGAACCGGCAGAAAAAGCGGAAAAGAAACCCCTCGGTCTCGGTGAACGCTTCAAACGGTTTTTTAGCAATCTGGCAAAATCTGAAGACGAAGAGACAAACAGCCCTCCGGCGGACAGCGGTACAAAGCCGTCGCCGACTTCGATTCCGACGAAACCGCCGAAGCCGCCGACGGCAGCCGAAGTACAGCAGTCCGTCGAACACCCGGAGAAGCCGGTGAACGACCGCCGTCCCGCCGCTGTTGCGCAGGAATTGCAAGTCAGCAACAGCAGAGCGGTATCGGTGAGGTCCATAGAAATGCCGCCGGAACCGGAAGCATCAGAGGATTCCATTTTTCAACGCTTAAAAGAAATTCGGACGCAAGTATTTGACAGGCAAACACTTCGGGAAAACCGGTCGTATCCGCCGCCGGTACCTGCCGGCACGCATACTTCGGCACATTCAGCAACGGTTCCGCCGTCGCACCGGATTCCGCCGCCGGAAAGCGCATTAGAAAATAATGTCAAAGCGGCGCAGCAACTGCCGCCCGTCTATGAAAAAAATATTACGGAAAAGGTTCCTGAAAAAATTTCTGAACGAACTGCCGCGGGAAGTAACGGACAACCGCTGCCGCTGAACATACCAAAACCGGAAGCGGTACCGGAACGAGCAATGCCGGAGCAAGCACTATCGGAACAAGTCCTGCCGGAACCGGAACAACTGGTTGATAAAGATATTCCGTATTCGCCGTACTCGCAGAAGACGGCATCGTTGTCCGGTGTGGATACGAATCCGGTGAACACCGGCAGCACAACTGCCCGGTTAAATGATACACAAGCCGTCCGGTTAAACGACGGGGAAGCCGTTCGGTTAAACAACAATAATAAAAAGGAAGAGAAGGAAGAATATCAGGTAGCAAACCGGCGGATGCTGACCGAAGAACATCCGTTAAGTGAACCGGTACGGATGACGGCACAAGTTCCGGTCAGCGAAAAGAAAGTGCTGGTGAGTCCCCGGCTGGAAGTTGAAACGGAATGTCCGCCCAAAGCGATTGTCGGACAAGAAACGGTGTATCGGATTCGGGTTGCCAATCAAGGCGGGGCATCGGCGGAACAAGTCGTGTTGTCGGTCGAGATTCCTGATTGGCTGGAAATTTTGCAGCCGGATGTCAGTGCCGGAACAACGTCGATTGTTCCCCGCAGCGGGCAGAATGCACCGCGGGACTTCGTTTGGAAAATCAGCCGGGTTGAGCCGAACGCCGAAGAGTTGCTTGTTCTGCACTTGGTGCCGCAGCAGCGGAAATCAGTTGATTTGCGGATTAAGTACGATTTTTACCGCCCGCAGACGATCGCCAAAATCGTGGTACAGGAACCGGTCGTTGAAATGGAACTGCAAGGTCCCGATGAAGTGATTTGGGGCAATAAGGTGCAGTACAAATTGGTTGTCCGCAACACGGGCAACGGCGATGCGGAAAACATTATGCTGGAACTTCTTCAAACGGGTTCCGATATGCGGACCTGTCCGCTGCCGGTGTTGAAAGCCGGTGAAGAACAGCCGATAGAGGTTCTCGTTTGGACAGGCAAACAGGAACACATTGATATTAACATTCAGGCAACCGGTAAATACGGATTGAAATCGAACGTGTCGAAACGGGTTAAAGTGCTGCGTCCGAATGTCATAATGACGGTGGAAGCACCGGCGGTTCAATTCGTCGGTAATCCGGCGGAGTTCCAAGTGAAGGTCCAGAACGAAGGCGATGCCGCGGCGAACGAATTGACGCTGACGGCAGCCCTTCCGCTGGGAGCGCAGTATGTATCGTGTTCCGACGGCGGTGAATTAACCCCGGAAAATCAAATCATCTGGAAAATTGAATCAATTCCGGTCGGTGAATCGTTCAGCGCAGCGGTGGTGTGTCTGCCGAAGCGGGAAGGAAACTGCAAACTGGAGACAACGGTGAACGACAAGAGCGGAACGCTCGCTCAATGCAGCGGGTCGTTGGAGTCGCAAGCGATTGTTGATTTGAAATTGGACGTGGAATATCCGCAGGGACCCGTTGAAGTCGGTTCCGAAGCGGTTTATACGATTAACGTCATCAACCGGGGAACGAAGGCGGCGGAAAATGTCGAGGTAACGACGGCGTTTGCTGACGGAGTGGAACCGCGGGCGGTTGAAGGCGGCAATGCGTATATGAACAACGGTCAGGTCTTCTTTGATAAGATAACGACGATGACTGCCGGTCAAAAGATAGCGTTGAAAATCAAGACGAGGGCGGATGAACCGGGTAATCATCGCGTTCGGACAGTAGTAGTGTGTCCGGGAGCGAACATCAATTTGGTGAACGAACAAGCAACGTACTTCTACAAAAAGCAGAAGGAAAAGAGCAAGACGTTCGTATCAACGGACGTACCGTCGGAACCAAAGATAGAGAAGCAGGAACCGCAGCAATCCGTTCGCGAACCGAATCCGGTGCGGGATACGGAGAAAAAGCAGGAAACGAAGGTTGCGTCGAAGACGGCGGCACCGGTGGAAGTGAAGCCGATCGTCCCGGAGGTTTCCGGCAAGCAAGCACCGCTTGACCCGGCACAACCGCTGCCGAAATTGTCCGACCCGTTTTTGGAATAATTTTGGGAAACTGCCGCCGATGAAGCGGCGGCTCAACGGGATATTTCCTAGTTCAACGCCGCGTCAACAATGTCTTTCGCTTCGTCCAAAATCTGCTGCAAGTGTTCTTCGCTGCGGAACGATTCGGCGTAAATCTTGTAGATGTTTTCCGTGCCGGACGGACGAGCGGCAAACCAACCGTGCGCCGAAACAACTTTCAAACCGCCGATGGGTGCGCCGTTGCCGGGGGCGTTTGTCAGTTTGGCGGTAATTTCATCGCCCGTTAATTTTTTGGCAACGACTTTTTCCGGTGTCAATTTTTTGAACGCCGCCTTGCCTTCCGCTGTCGTCGGCTGGTCAACGCGTGTGTAAAACGATTTGCCGAATTTCGCTTCGATTTCCTGATACAACACGCCGGGGTCTTTGCCGGTTTTGGCTAAAATTTCCGCCGCCAACAGGTTCAAAATAATCCCGTCCTTGTCCGTTGACCAAACGGTACCGTCGAAACGCAGAAAACTTGCACCGGCACTTTCCTCACCGCCGAAGCCGAGCGTGCCGTTATACAAGCCGTCCACGAACCACTTGAAACCGACGGGAACTTCAACAAGTTTGCGTCCCAAATCGGCGGCAACCTTGTCAATGATACCGCTCGAAACCAGTGTCTTGCCGATGCCAAGCGATTTCGACCACTGCGGACGGTGCGTAAAAAGATACTGTATCGCCAC
>JAISJZ010000169.1 GCA_031261125.1 Planctomycetaceae bacterium
GTCTGTTTTGATGACCGCGTCTTTGTTCGCTTCCGATTCTGCGATGCTGGAACGGATGCAGCGGGACTGGATGTATCAAGACCACGGTCTTGATGTTTCGGCGTGTTTTGTCTCCGCTGATACCAATGCCGTTGAAGCCGCAATGTTGCAAAAGGTTCTTGATGAACTTGATGCGGCAAAGGTCGATACCCAATCGTTGCGGGACGAAGCGGCAAGTTTGCAAAGTGTTCCCGGCAACGATGTCCGATGGAAAACGTTGTACTTCAAGGCGTGTGAATTGCGGCGGCAAACACGGCTTGTTCCGTTGCTGGCAAAGGCGCAAAAAATCATTTATACGAAGCACTGTCTTTTGAGCGGTCTCGCTCATTATGCTTATACGGACGAACTGACTGACCAGCAAAGCAAAGAAAAAGACGGATACATAGAACGAATCGCTGACCTTCGACCCGGTGCGCAACTCTGTTTGATGACCGTTCACCCTGACGGCAGCGTATCGAATGAAGTCCTGCTCGAAAACGCTTTCGGAATGATACGCGACCCGAACCTGTCGTTTGACGGAACGAAAATCGTTTTTTCAATGCGGAAGGATTACAAGAACGATGACTTTCATCTTTATATGATGGATTTGAATACAGTAGTGAGCAGCGAGTAGCGAGTAATTCGGTTTCCACCACTCACTACCCGCCACTCACTACTCACGACTCATTACGGCAAATCACTTTCGGCAAGGCGTGCAGCGATGTTGAGCCGTGCTTTTTGCCGGACGGAAATATCGTGTTTCAATCGACCCGCTGTGTTCAGTTGACGGGCTGTGCGGCGGAGCCGGTTTCGAATTTATATCTTTGCGACTCCGAAGGCAAATTTCTGCGCCGTATCGGCTTTGACCAGGTTCATACGAATTATCCGCAGGTTCTCGATAACGGCAACGTCATTTATACCCGCTGGGAATATAATGACCGGACACAAATTTATCCGCAGCCGCTCTTCATGATGAATCCCGACGGCACCGGTCAAACAGAATACTACGGCGGCAATTCGTGGTTTCCGACTTCGATTCTTCACGCCCGCGGCATACCGGGAACCAGTAAGGTGATTGGGATTGCATCAGGGCATCACGCCTCGCAGCACGGTAAATTGATAATGATTGACCGCTCGCAGGGAACGCAAGGCAACTCCGGCATTACGTTTCTCGCACCGGTGAAGAAATCCGAAGTGCGGGAAAGAACGGGATATCAAGGGGACATAGACGAATTTGGTCAGCGTGGTGAACTGTTTCAATATCCCTATGCACTGGACGCAGAACATTATCTTGTCGCCTATTTGCCGGAAGGGATACGGGGAGTAGCGATAGGCAAAACGTGGAGAACAGGAACGAACGTCATTTATGACCCGCCATTCGGCATCTATTTTATGACAGCGGATGGTCGTCGGGAATTATTGGCGTTTGACCCGGTAACGTCGTGCGGTCAGCAAATTCCGCTGGTTGCCCGAACCGTTCCGCCGGTCAAGCCGTCGCAAGTGAACCTGTCGCAAAGCACGGGCAAGTATTATGTGCAAGATGTTTATGCCGGTCCCGGCTTAGCGGGAATTGAACGGGGAACGGTCAGGAAGTTGCGTGTCGTGGCGTTGGAATGGCGGGCAGCAGACGTGATGTATAATTCCAATTCCAGTATGGACCAAGGGGGACGGTCGCACGTCCGGACACCGATAGCGATTAACAACGGTTCGTGGGATGTGAAACACGTTCTCGGCGAAGTCGATGTCGAGGAAGACGGTTCGGCATATTTCGAGGTTCCCGCCCGAACGCCGGTCTATTTTCAGTTGCTCGACGAAAGGGGCTGTTGCGTTCAAACGATGCGGAGTTGGTCAACGCTTCAGCCGGGTGAAACCTTTGCCTGTATCGGCTGCCACGAAGATAAAACCGTTTCCCTCGCGGCAGCGCAAACAACGCAAGCAATGCGGAAACCGGTACAGAGGTTGCTACCGCAATCTTACGATTACGGCTCTGATGGAATTACATCATATCTCGGTATCAATTCGCCGCAAAAGAAGTCGCACGGTTTTAGTTATCCGCAACAGATTCAACCGATTTGGGACAAACATTGCGTTTCGTGTCATCCGGGCAATGAATCAAAACTCGACTTAACTAAAAACGTGTTGTCGTATGAGTGGAACCGTCCGCCGAACAACGGTGATAAAACGCAAAATGCTTCGCGGGATTTTTCGGTATCATATCTCAACCTGACGAATTACGGTCACGCTGATACGTTCGTGAATTGGATCAGTGTCCAGTCCCGACCGACAATGATTCCGCCGTATTTCGCCGGTTCGTCCAAGAGCAAACTGATGGCATATCTTGAACCTGCTCATTACGAGGTAAAGTTATCGACGGAGGAAAAGAAACTCGTGGCGTGTTGGATTGACTTATGCGTTCCGTTCTGCGGCTCTTACACCGAAGCGAATCAGTGGTCGGAACAACAGAAAGATATTTACCGCTATTTCGAGGAAAAGCGAGCCAAGTTTGCGGAGATTGAAATTGAAAATGTACAGAAACTGCAAAGCCAAAAATGACGGATTGATATAAAGACATAGACGAGACTCGAAACTCTCTCCTGCATTGTAACAATTTAGGCACCGTAAAACAATAAATCACACTCTACGTTTTTTTTGTTTTTGATTTGATAGTATAGTTCCACTCGCCGTGAAATGATGCTGGTTCGAGGTTGACTTCTGCCAATTCGGCATTGTTAATTTTAATTCCCTTTGCATGGGCATCTTAAAACAGGGCACCTCTAATAACTTGACGAAAATCCGCAGGCGGATAAAATGAGCGTGTTTTACCTTTTTACCTGCCAATGCAAGCGAACTTTATCTCTGCCGAAACGAATACGGACAAACTCTACCAACTCAACAG
>JAISJZ010000088.1 GCA_031261125.1 Planctomycetaceae bacterium
CGGTCTATATGAGATTATACGAAGCATTTCAACGTATCGGCAGCCACGGCGTGAACCTTATCAGTGTTTATACGATGCGGTTCAAAGACCGGGATATGGCATACTTCGTGGTTTCTCCCAGCGGCGATGACAACAAAAACGGAGCCATCGACCCCAGCGAGCGTCCTTCCCCCATCGGAGAAGAGTATCAATGCTCCTACACGATGCAGGAAGTTTATGATAATCACGCCGGAGCGGTCAATACCGTTGCCTTTCGGGATGAATGGGGCGTTTGGATTTCTGCATTTGAACCGCTCTTCACGCCGGACGGCGAGTTCGAGGGAATGGTTGGTGTCGATTTTCCGGCAGCGGTCTGGTACGACACGATTCAAAAGGCAAAGTTCTATCCGTATTGTTTTTTCATTGCGACGATGGTTGTCTTTTTCGGCGGTCTCATTATGATTTCCCGTCTGCAACACTCCGGCGAAAAGTTGCGGGTTTATGCCGATGACCTGAACCGCTCTGTTGTCGAACTGACCGCAGCGAGGCAAGAAGCAGAAAATGCTGCTAGAGTGAAGTCCGATTTTCTTGCCAATATGTCTCACGAAATTCGGACACCGATGAATGCGATTCTCGGAATGACGCATCTTGCGCTGCAAACCGAGTTAACGCCGAAACAGTTGCACTATCTCGAAAATGTTGACTCGTCGGCAACACTGCTCCTGCGGATTATCAACGATATACTCGACTTCTCCAAGATTGAAGCCGGTAAGATGATTATGGAACATCGTCCGTTCCTGATTCGGAATGTGATTAACGGTCTCAATCCCATTGTCGGCGAACTGGCACGGAAAAAATCGCTTACACTGGAATTGAACTGCAATGAAAGTGTACCTGACAAAATACGGGGCGATGCTATTCGGCTGCAACAGGTTCTCGTTAATCTGTTGACCAATGCAATCAAATTTACGAAAACCGGCAGCATCATATTGACTGTCAAATGCCTGACTTCGTCGCGGCAGATGGACTTGGAAAATACGGCAATCCTCCAATTTTCCGTGAGGGATTCGGGAATCGGAATGTCGGAGGAACAGACAAAGACATTGTTCCGACCTTTCACCCAAGCGGACACCTCAACGACACGAAAGTACGGCGGTACCGGTCTCGGATTGGCTATCAGCAAGAACATTGTAGGGATGATGAACGGAAAGATTTGGTGTGAAAGTACGCAGGGGCAAGGAACGACATTCACGTTCACCGGCAAGTTTGAATTGGCTCGTGCCGATGAAATGAGTTCGATTATCGAAAAGGTAGATGCGTCTAAAAAGCAGGAGGTACACAATGAAAATAAAGCATTGTCGCTCATTCAGGGAGCAAAAATTCTTCTTGCCGAAGATAACAAAATTAACCAAATGGTGGCGACAGAGTTCCTCAAATCGAAAGGGTTCGATGTGGACATTGCCGACAATGGACGGATTGCCGCAGAGATGATTGAACGTAAGGAATATGCTTTGGTGCTGATGGATATTCAGATGCCGGAAATGGACGGTCTCGAAGCAACGCGGAAAATACGGCGGAATCCGAAGTATGCCGATTTACCGATTATTGCGATGACGGCACACGCTTTATCCGGTGATAAGGACATCAGTTTATTGGCAGGAATGAACGACCACATAACGAAACCGATTGACCCGGCGCGTTTGTACCAAACGCTGATTCAGTGGATTAAACCAATCCGATAAGCGGCTTGCCATTTGGTTATTATACCTCATCCGGTACTTCAAACTCTTTGCGGTAAGTCCGTTTGAAATACTTTGCGGCATCGGGATTGTCAATTACCGCTCCGTCTTTCGTGTCGATATTCAATTTCTGCCCGCCGAGACGGTAAGATATTGTCGCATAATGCCCCAGCAAAGTGCTGCGGTGTCCTGTTTCAATATCTGCATTGGGCAGTTCCCGCGTTTTGATACAGTACAGAAAATTTTCCTTGTGTTCATCATCGGGAAATCTTCCGTAAGCGGATTCTTTCACGACTGTCTTGCGGTCTTTCGGTCTGACGTACACTTCCCAGCCGCCGCCGTGCCGCCCGACAATCATCATTCCTTCCGAACCGTAAATCTCGATGCGGGTTGCATTCTGCGCCCAAAGCGGAAACATATCACTTTGCCTAACGACCGGGTCGGTCTTGAGCATATACGGAGTATAAAGCGTTAAATCGAAGGTCAAAGTTAAATCATCGTATTCCCAAGTAATAATCTGTGTATCCGGCGTTTCGGCATCGCCGGTAGAATCGAAGCGTCCGCCGACACAATAAGCGGACTTCGGCAAGTCCTTTCCGATAAGCCAGCGGGCTAAATCAAGTTGGTGAATTCCATCGTTAATCATATCGCCGGACGAAAAATCCCAAATATGATGCCAGCCGCCGAAGTATGACGGAGAAAACGGACGTTCCGGTGCGGGACCGAGCCAGCGGTTCCAATCAACGTTCTCCGGCGGTGCAGTTGCCGGTGCGAGTTTGAAATTCTTCCATTCTTTCATATTGAAAACCTTGCAGAAATGGATTCTGCCGAGTTTTCCTTCTTCGATATATTTTTTTGCCGCGAGATTGTAAGCGGCACTGCGGTTCTGTGTTCCGTGCTGCACTACCCGTTTATATTTTCGGGCGGCTTCGACCATTTTTTGTCCTTCCCACGCAGAATGACAGGCGGGCTTTTCGGTATAGACATCTTTTCCCGCCTGACAAGCCCAAACAGCGGCAAGAGCGTGCCAATGGTCAGGCAAGGCGCAGACAACCGCATCAACGGATTTATCATCGAGAACAGTCCGCATATCCGTTGTTGTTTTTGCGTTTATACCGGCAACTTTTACGGCATTGTCCGCTTTTTCTTTTCTTGCATCGCAGCACCAGAGAATGTTGACATCGAAATCCTTGAAGCCCTTAACTCTGCCGTCTGCGTAAGGAAAACCAGCGAGGAGTTGTGTTCCGCGTCCGCCGCAGCCGAGATGGGCGATATTGATT
>JAISJZ010000257.1 GCA_031261125.1 Planctomycetaceae bacterium
TTGCAAACGTGCCAACAGCAGGGACGCAGCGTGATGGAGTTCTTGCAGGAATGCACCAAAAACTTTTTCGACAAAATCCCTGCACCTACATTATTAAAAGAAGCGTGAACGGATACAAAGTTTTGATACTGCCTCCATCCATCCATCTACAATGGCATCGGATATTAGCAAGAAAGGAGTGTTGCTTTATGGTTGCTGAATGGTCGGCGTGGTTATTTCGTGCCGAAAAAGCATTGAAAGGTTTTCTGGCTTTTCATAAGCACGACATTCCAAAGATATATGAATTAGTCAAACTCGTTGCGTTGTGTGAAGCGATTGACCCTTCGTTTATTGAACTGACTGACGCGGCAAAATTTTTAACTCCGAAAGCAACGGAATTTCGCTACACTGACGAAGCGGACAGCGTTGACGATGTTGCGGAGATGTTGCCTTCTATTGAAGAAGTACAGCAGGCAATCGAGAAGGCAACATTGATTCTTAATTTTGTCAAACAAAAAATAGAAATTAAAACTACAGAACACGCGGAATAACGGAATATACGGAAATTCAAATTCCGTGTTTTCAAAACCGAGCCGTTTTTCCCCGCTCGCCGAACAAGCACGGGGAAAAAGCAATAGAACTGTACCCTAAACGGCAGTAATTTTAGCCGTTTGGGGATGCCATTCCCAGTTGCTCTTCGATTTTTTCGATTTTGGCGAGGCGTCTGATATGCCGACCGCCGTCGAAGGACGTTTCAAGGAACACACAAATAATACGGTAAATCATTTCCTCCGTCAACATATCGCCGGAGATGCACAATACGTTCAAATCGTTGTGCCGGCGGCTTAACTCGGCGGAAAGTTCATCAATAACCGGAGCAGCACGCACACCGGAGAATTTGTTGGCAGTAATACACATTCCGATACCGGTTCCGCAAATCAAAATTCCGCGGTCAACTTTGCCGCAATGGACTTCCTCGGCAACGGCGGCGGCGATGTCAGGATAATCGACCGGCTGCTTGTTGTCCGGCAGCGGTCCGAACTCATCGACCGTATGACCGGCGTTGCGGAGGAGTTCGGCGGTCTTGCTCCGAACCGCAACGCCGTGATGGTCGCTGCCGATGGCAATTCTCAAAGTCATTAAAGGAAAAGGAACAGGGTCAGAAACACAACAGGGTCATTTTACCGGAAACGGAAAAAAAAAACAGTCCCCGTTCATCGTTTCCACAGCCGGACGGTTTTGTCCCTGCCCGCCGTTGCGATACTGCTGCCGTCCGGCGAAAACGCCAAGCCGAGAACCGACTGCATCCCGTCTCCGCGGAACCGCAATTCCTCTTCACCGCTCTTGATGTCCCACAGCCGGGCAGTAAAATCGCCGCTGCCCGCCGCAATTTTTTTACCGTCCGGCGAAAACGAAACGCAATAAACGGGCTGCTTAACCGTCTGCCAAGTGCATAACAGTTGAATTCCCGTTTTTGTTTCCCAGAGACGAACCGTTGTATCATAACCGCCGGATAAAATCATTTTGTTGTCCGGCGAAATTGCAACGGAATAAACCGAACCGGTGTGTCCGTCATCGGTTGTTTTTCCGCCGAACTCGGCAAGCCACTTTGCGGACTCGGCATCCCACAGCCGAACCGTCATATCGCGGCTTCCGGTGATAAGCCATTTACCGTCCGGGGAGTACACGACGGACATTACGGTACTTTTGTGCGCCCGCTTCATTCCAGCCGCTTTACCGGTTTCCAAGTTCCAACGGGTGAATGTACAGTCCGTACTGCCGCAGACCGCTGTTTTGCCGTCGGGATGAACGGCAACACATTTCACTTTGCCGAGATGTTCGGCAAGATTGTAAATCAATTCACCGTTTTCGGCGTTCCAAACTTTGAGCGTTTTGTCATCGCTCGCCGTGAGAACCCGTTTGCCGTCCGGCGTGAATACGGCTTGGTTCACGCGGTCGGTGTGTCCGGCGAACGCTGCGGTGATTTCGCCGGTTTCAATGTTCCAGATTCTTGCGGTATTATCGCTTCCGGGACCGCCGCAGGCGGCAAGCAGCGATTTGCTGTCGGGGGAGAACACAACGCTATTGACCGGACTGCCGTTGCCGCCGAACCGTTTGATGAGTTCTGCCCGCGGTACGCGGACAACATCATCGGCAGCGTTTTCCTGTTCCGTTTGGGCGGACAAGAGAGGACAACACAGTACAAAACATAAACCGTATAGCAGCCGCATCGGAATAATGGAGTGAGGGAAACACAAGGAAGAAAATAAGGAGTTTTTTCTTCCCTTCCTTCCTGTTTGGAGGTTTTTAGAACCTCCCTGCGGTATAATAACCAGCCAATACTCTAAACTATTTACCGTTTGAGTCAACACTTCTTATGAAACCTTCTCTTATTCCCCCTATTATTCGTTATTCCTTATCTATTCTCCCTTTTTTATTTGCTATTCACTTTCTTTCGGCGCAGGAAACCGAACAGCAGTTGCCGGAAGTGCCGTTTTCGTCTTGGCGTGCCGAACGGTTCTGTAAAGCAGCCGTAAAAGACAACATTCTGAACGTCAATGCGGTGAACGGTGCGCCGGTTCTGTCCCGATTCTGCAACGAAATCGGCGGACAATTCCGAATTACGGCTGAAATCAGGACGTTGACCGAGTCCTCTGTTCAACTTTATTGGACCGCAAAAGGGTCGCCCCGCCGCGATGACGAAAAACGGATAATGGTACCGGTTCAGGCGGATAATCAATGGCATCGGTACGAATTTTTGTTTTCGATTCCTGACACGCTGACCAGTTTAGCATTTCAATTTTTGTCCGCCGAAGGAACGTGGGAAGTTAAATCGATTACCGTTTTTTGTGAACGTCCGCAGCCGCTTATTGTCCGCAATGCCGTACCGAAAACAGTGAAAAACGAAGACGGTTCCGAGCAAGCGGTAATGATTTTCACGGTTGCCAACAACGTTCCGTATCCGGTTTCGTTCCGCGTCAATGACGGTACCGAAACGTTTTTTGTTGAAGAGAAAAAAACGAAAGAAATTGAAGTTCCGCTCTATTCGGACGAGGTTCTTGATTCGGCAATTTTAACGCTGCGTCCCGCCGGCTTTACCGACATTGTGCATCCGGTATTCCGGTACCGTTCCTTTCGCCCCGGTTTCCCGGACGGGGCGGGTGAATGGAAAACATTCAACAACGTTGACGTTGATACCAAAGGGCGGATGATGC
>JAISJZ010000262.1 GCA_031261125.1 Planctomycetaceae bacterium
GCGGCGGCAGTAATGGACGGCAAAATAAGTTATGGAAGGTGGAGTTACAAAAATTGGCGGATGAGTTTTCGATTGATATAACGGTGTGTCATTTTCCGCCGGGAACGAGTAAGTGGAACAAAATAGACCTTCGTTTATTCATAAAAGTAAAAAGCCCTACGATGTAAGTGAATTTGAACGAATTGAACCGACAAAGATTCAGGACGGCAAAGAAGTACCGCTGGATAATTTTTCGTATTTTCAGGCATATTGGACAGGCAAGGATTGGCAAATCTCGCCGGTAACAACTTCTGATAACAATTATGATTTCGGTTCGATTTATATTGAAGATAATAGCGTTTGGCGGATTATCGGTACGGACGGCAAGGGACCGCAGGAGTACAACACCGGCGGCGAAGTTGCGATGTATGTCAGTACGGATTTCGGCAAGACGTGGAAAAAAGAACGGCAGTTGACGCAGAACAGCGAATTGAATCATTGTTATCCGCTCAGACCGGTCAACGCCAACCCTGATTTTTACGCTCTTTGGGCAACAGGTCACGGGCGGCAGAAATCGGAGTCAACGCTTTACTTTTGCAATAAGAAAGGCGATGTGTTTGAACTGCCGCGGCAGATGGAAGGCGAAACGGCAAAACCACGTCTCGTTCCTTAAGGGAATCCCCCGCCGTCAAGCGGCGGGGCTAAATGAGATATTACTCTATGTACTCTCATTCTTCCAGCACCGATAGGGCGATTTCAACACGTCCCATCGGTGTACTAACCTGAATACCGGAAACAAACGGTCTCACTGCCGCTATCATTTCCCTTGCGATTTCAACACCGACTTTCAACTGTTCTTCCCGCGGCTTCTTCGATACATTCTGCATCCGGTTCATCGTTTCATCCGGCACTATCACACCCGGCACTTCGTTCTGCATAAACTCGGCATTTCTGAAACTGGACAATATCCAGATTCCCGCAAGTACCGGTATATTCAAATCCTTGACTTCTTCCAGAATCTTAATTAAAGCGTAAGGGTCAAAAACCGGCTGCGTGATTGCAAACTCCGCACCGGCATCAACCTTCATTCGGAAACGTTCAATTTCACGCTTTCTGTCCAGTGAAGTCGGGTCAAGACCGACACCGCAGACCGCATTGGTCGGTTTTCCGATGGACTGCCCGCCGATGTCAACGCCGCGGTTAAGCCGCCGCTGCACCGCACACATTCCGACAGAGTCCGTATCAAACACGCCGGTTGCGTCTGGATAGAAACCCAACTTCGGCGGGTCGCCTGTAATAAAAAGCAGGTTGCGGATTTCCAATGACGCACAGCCGAGCAAGTCCGCCTGCATACCGATAAGATTTTTATCGCGGCAGCAGCAGTGTAAAATCGGTTCAATACTTGCTTCCCTCTGTATCGCTTGTGCAACTACAAGCGGCGAAATACGGGAACTCGCCCGCGGTCCGTCAGGAATGTTGACCGCATCAATGCCGCAGCGGTGAAGTTTCTTACTCTTTTCTATCGTATCCGAAAGGTCATAACCCCGCGGCGGAACAAGTTCAACCGTTGTAAGCCACTTTTTCTGCGCTAATTTCCAGCCCCAGCGTGAACGTTCCGCAAGCGGCGTTTCCGGCTGTTCGGCAACTTCCGGTTGTATTTCTTTGATAACGGTCTTTGCTGAACGTCCCTTTGCAAGCGGCTTGATACTCTTTGCAATTTCCTGTATATGTTCGGGAGTCATTCCGCAGCAGCCGCCGATTGCCGCTGCGCCGAGACCGACCATTCTCATTGCATAAGTTGCTACATATTCAGGAGAACAGTAATAAAGATTTCTGCCTTCAAACTCTTTCGGAATACCCGCATTGGGCTGTACAATGAGCGGCAGTTCCGTCAACTTAACCGCTTCTTCAACAGCGTGCAAAAGTCCTTCGGGACCGCTGCCGCAGTTCATTCCGAAAGCAATCGGGGGGCGGCACGTTGTTTGCCCCCCGCTCTTACTAAACGATTCCCCGCTCTTATCAAACGGGGCAAACAAGCGGGAGAGCGGTTCGCCGGACACGGTTTCGTTAGAATTATTACCGCCCGCATTGACCGCAAACGAAAGAACAAACGGAATATCAGGACGCTTTACCATTGCTTTGGTGCATAACACTGCCGCGGCGCGGGAAGGCAGCGTCTCGAACATTATAAAATCAACGCCGCCTTCATAAAGAGCGTCAATCTGTTCCAACACGATTGCTTCCCAATCGCTTTCCGAATAAGTTCCCAGCGGAACAGGACCGATTGAACCCGCTACGAATAAGCGGCGTGTTCCTTCCGGCACATCATCGGCAACCTTTCGGGCAAGTGCTGCACCGGCTTTATTGATTGCCGCAACTTTATCCGATACACCGTATTTATCCAAATGCGGGCGGTTCGCTCCGAAGGTGTTAGTCGTTAAAACATCAGCACCGGCATCTTTGTAAGAACGGAGAATATCTTCAATGAGTTTCGGTTCAGCCAGATTCAATTCATCGAAACAGCGGTTTGTAAAAATATGGTGGCGGTAAAGTTCCGTTCCCATAGGTCCGTCAAAGACAAGAACGTTTTTCTGAAGTGCTTCGGCAAATGAAGGGAAACAACGGTCGGCGGTCATTAGTTTTCTCTATGATTTTTCTGATTATATTTCAACTGTTTGGCACGGAAGTTAATGACACCCGTATCAATATCCGCATTAACTTGCCCAAGTGTATCATAAACCGCCGCTCTTTCAAGAAAAAACCGGAATAAATTTGACGGCAGCGGTTGCGAATCCGATAAGTTTGTGATACACTTAAAGGAAACTGAATTCCGCTTCAACCATCGAAACGAAAATCTATTCAATAACTCAAATGTCCAGAAAATTACTTTTTA
>JAISJZ010000264.1 GCA_031261125.1 Planctomycetaceae bacterium
TAAAAACAACGAGAGCGGCAACAGCAGTAAAGGACAGTAGGGTCTTCTTCATATCGGGGAGTAAAACAGTTAGAGGTAAAATACAACACTTCACAGCGTATCTCAGTATTATTTACGCATCGTTTTTTGTCAATACGCTATTTTGCGTCCCGAATTGCTTCGACTTTCTTTTCGGCATCTTTCAGAAAATCGGCGAGCGGTTCGAGTCCTTCGGTGAACTTTGTGTTCAGGAACGTATCAACGGCTTCGTTCGCCATCCAATCGCCCCAAATCATCGCACCAAGGCACAACACGTTCGCATTGTTAATCGACCGGCACATTTTGGCAGCAAACACGGATTCCACAACCGATGCCACGATGCCTTTGAACCGGTTTGCTATGACAGACATTCCCATACCGGTCCCGCAAAACAGAATTCCGCGGCTTGCTTTGCCGTCCTGAATTGCCTTGCACGCAGCCGGACAACTCTCGAAATACGGAATCTCCGCCAATTTCGGATTGCCGTCAACTTTTCGTGCGCCGAGGTCAATCACGTCGTAGCCCTTTTCTTTCAGGTGGGCAACGACGGCATCTTTCAGCGCGATGGCAAACGGGTCGGCAGCAACGATGATTTTCTTATCGCTCATTTTCGTTTTAGAGGTAGAAGGGACGGAATCAGCAGCAAGCAGGGTACTGCCGAGGACAACGGGAACAGCAGCGGTTTGTAAAAATGTTCGGCGGTTCATTGTTAATTCTCCGGTCGCATCCAGTCCGGGACACGCTGAATTGTACCGTTGCGGTCAACAAACGCTAACGTAATATGACCGACGGCGAGGATTTCACTGTCCCGAAGCACGAGGTGTTCGTACTCGATTTTGACACGCGTTATTTTCTGTATTGTTGTGCGGATTGTCAACAGGTCGTCGTATTTTGCCGGTTTTTTGTAGGAACATTCGGCTTTGGCGACAACGCCGAACAGCCCTTCCTCTTCAATTTCGCGGTACGCTTTGCCCAGCGAGCGGGACAATTCGGTACGTCCGACTTCAAAGTAGGTGAAGTAGTTGCCGTGGTACAAAATGCCGCCTTGGTCGGTTTCGGCATAACGGACGCGAAATTGAATCTCGTGCGTCAGCGGTTTCGATTCGGGAGTATCTGTCATAAAAAATACGTTATTCTGCGGTATTTATTCGTAATGCCCTTTGGACTTCCAATTCTTCAAACAAATGATGAATTACCGCTCCTTTGGAAGTATTCAATATGCTCATCTGCCTCGGAAGTTGTGTTGACGGTATATGTCATTGTTGATTGGCCCAAGCAAAAATTGCCTGCAATTTCGGGTTATCTTTGACTGTAACGGTTTTTTGCCGTCCAGCCCGGATTTCTTCCAAGTCTTTAACCGCTTCATCCAGCATACGCAGATTTGCAGGGTTATCCCAATACGGGTCGCCGCTCGGAGACGGATTGTCCGGGTTCTTCGGAAACTTCCGCCGCGGTTTCCTGACCGTTGTATGAACATTTGGGCTGACCGTTTCGACGGTTACATACGTCAGGTGCTGCAACACATCCAAGAGATGTATTGCTTTTGCTTCCGGTACACTGATTGTCATTGTCGTCATAAAAACCTCCGCCGGTATTCTATCATACTTTTCCCAAAAGACAACGGTGTGTTATTCCAGCCGGATGAATTCAATTTCAACGTTCACGTTTGCCGACGCAACAGGGTCAAACCGCAACTGTAAAATCCGTCCCGACCAATTCGGATTTGCCGCCAAATCCAGCGTGTAATCCAAAAAAACGTCCGACGGTTTCACAACTGCCGATATACCTGCCGCCTCGCTGAAATCTTTTCCGTTATCATTTTTCCAGTAAAACGTCAACTTGTCCTCCTTCGCAACGTTCGTCTTCATTCGGAATTTTACGCTCTTGAAATTCACTGACGGACAACGGTGCTGCGGTACCCAAACGGCGGGGTCCCAAGTTGTTGATTCAAAACATAGGTGATTGCTTTCCTTGCGGAAGTCCTTAACGTTCATCATCGGCATCCACGATTGAATTTCGTTCTCCATTCTCGAAGCCGGATTATCCGTAATGAACGTCCACGCCGTCCGGTTCTCGAACAACTTCGGCGATAAACCGTAAGGACCCAAACCGGTGTCCTCCGGCAGTAAATCTGTATGCGGTTCAACGGCATCAACGCCGAACACCTTGCGGACGGCATCAAGATAACCGAAACCGTACTCCCGATACGGAGCGATGTAATGTCCTTCGCTCCATTCGTTCCAGTTGTCAAGTATCAGCATTTTACTGCCGAGTTCGTCCTTTGCGATATTTGTTTCGATAAACTCTTTTCCTTTTTGGAGGAGTGTTTCATAATCCTTCGGCGGCAGTTTCCAAATCGTGCCTTCGTCGCGCCAGCCGCTCCACGCTTGGGACAGTGTTGCCACTTGCGGAATAATGCTGTGCATCGCTTGCGTCTTTTTGAGATAATCGAGTTGCGTGTCAATCACGACGTTCGGCGGCGGACTGTTCGGAACATACCAGCAGTACGCAAACGTGTAATCGAGACCGATTCGTTTGTACTGCTGCAAAACTCTTGCGTCTAAACCCCGGTACTCGCCGAGAATGTACAGTCCGTCGAAACCTGCTTTCTTGCAAGCATCCCGTATCAGGTCGAAGGCGTGTTTCGCTTTCTCTTCGCTGCCCAAATCGTCAACAACGACTTCGGGACGATACACAAACAGCACCGGCTTGTTATCAACTTTCAGATAATTATCCCGTTTGAAAAATTTCTCCATCCAATACGGTATTAAATTTTCTACAAGGTCTTTTTCATCGGCAATGCCGGAGTGTCCTTTGCTTTGGTTTTCCCACATTATCGTGAACTTCATTTCATTGCCGTACTTTGATTTGAACAGGGCATCGTCAAACACACTTTTTTCAAATTTCGTTTCAACGGACTTGCCTTGACTTGTCCGATACCAGCAATAGATGAAGAATGAAACACCGTGTTCGACTGCCCATTTCGTTTCCCAATCGGCAAGTTGCGGATTATCCTGTGAGTAGATACCCAATGCCGGCGTGCGTTCCTGATGTTTTCGGATGACTTGGTTCCACAGGTCGGCGTGTGCCGTTTCCCAGAGTGGACAGTTATGTGCGCCGATGAGAATCTTCGTCTTTAACGGTTTCGGAGCAGGAATGTAACCGAGTTTTTCGATTTTCTGCGGCGGCAGAACAACTTGGCTGTTCGTGATTTTCTGAACGGATTTACCGTCGATAAAAAGTTCAAGCGTGAATTCTTTTTGACCGGCAGAAGGGCAAACGACGCTCCACGAATGTTTCGGAAAACCATCGGCGGACTTGGCAACGGGTTCTTCTTTGACTGCTGTTCCGTCGGGAACGTTCAACCGGCATTGATAATGTTGATTGCCGACGGTTTCAACAACGGCGGTGAAGCGGAACGGACGTTCCGCCCGGATAATGGGGCAGTCCGATTGAAAACTGTTTTCTTGAATCACGATTTGCTCTGCGGCAAATAAAGGAAAGGCAAAGAGAAAAAATGTAAGGAACCGCATTGTTGTAAAGAGGAAAAAAGTACAAGATAACAAGGGGTATTTTAGCCGGACAAAGAGACGGGAACAAGTCCTGCGAAAAATCCGTTGTCAAATGCCGCCGAACCCGCAGCGGCGGTAAAAACGGCGGGGCATTATTGACAACGGAAAAAGGAATGTCTATACTCGCGGCGTTGAACTAATTGTTTTCTGCCGCGCCGCTGAAGCGGATTCTTAACATTATGCACGACATCGGAGAAGGAACCGTACGCCGGATTGATTGGCAGGAACTCTTGCCTGCCGTTTTACTGCTGCGCATTTTCAACGCTGCTCTCGGAGTGCGGATAATGCTCCTTGCTTTCATCGGTTTCGGATTAAACATTCTTCTATTGTCCAATCTGTCCGTTCGGAAAGATTTTTACGCTATTTTGCCGCCCCATTATAATTATCAAAATTTAGGACTGCGTCATCCGATTGCAGAACAATTACAGCATACCGTTCTCGTTCCTGCTCTGTTCTTCAAACAACTTGGTATCGAATTTCTGACTTTTCAAGCGCAGCCGCTCATTGCTTGTTTCGGCAGCATTTTGATTTGGTTGTTCTTCGGCGGTTTGATTTTACGTACCGCTGCACTGCGGCTGACCGTTGACGAAAGCGAATCACTTCGGCAAAAATTAGTGTTCCTGCGGAAACGGGGATTGGGCTTTGCCAGTTCGCTTATTATCTTGTCCATTGGAGTATTATGCTGTTTATTGCCGGTTTGGTTCTGCGGCTGGCTGGCAAGTTTTCCGGCGTTAAGTCATTTCATTTGCTTTCTTTTACCGGTGCCAATGCTCTTTGCGTTCCTTGCCGCAATTTTGACTGCCGGTTTAATTTTCGGTTTTCCATTATTACTTGCGGCAGTTGCCGTGGAAGGGGCAGACGGTTTCGATGCCGTGAGCCGAATGTTTTCGTATTTATATCAGCGTCCGCTGCATTATGCTTTATATTGGATTTACGCCGCGGTCTTGGGATTCGCCGGTTATGCTGTTGTTTCGTTTTTCATTTGGGCAACGCTGTATCTAACGGCGATGTGTTTTCCTACCAATATCGGGATGTTCGGTAATCAGCACGTCAGTACGATGCGGTTCGGCTGGTGTTCGTTCATTCCAACGGCGTATTTGTTTTCGTGGTTTTGGACAAGTTCGGCGGCGATTTACATTTTACTTCGCCGCAGTGTTGACGCAACGCCGTTCGATGATGTTTATCGCTTGAAGAAACCGGAGCCGCTGCCGCTGCCGAAAATGGAAATTAAAGAGTTATGAACTTCTTACAACTTCAAAACAAACGTTTTCTCATCTTCGGCGTTGCGAACAAAAAAAGCGTGGCGTGTCAGATTGCGTCAATGCTGTTAAGTGAAAACGCCGCGGTTGACCTCGTTGTCCAAAATCAGGACATTGCCGATAAAGTCCGAAAGTTATTCCCCGAACAACGGGTTTTCATCTGTAATGTCGAACACGAGGACGATATTGCGAAACTGCGGGAGGAATTACGAAAACAAGCCCCCGCCGCTGATAATGTTTTGTACGACGGACTTGTTCATTCCATTGCGTTTGCCGATTACAGCGGCGGCATCAAACCGTTTCACGAAACACCGAAAAAAGCGTTCCTGCAAGCACTTGATATTTCGTGCTTTTCCCTCGTTTCCATTGTCCGGGAACTTGCCGAACTGTTAAATAAAACGGCATCGGTCGTAACCGTTTCCATTTCAACGACACGGATGGCAAGCGAGAATTACGGCTATATGGCGCCGATTAAAGCGGCACTGGATTCTTCTTTGGCGTTTTTGACGAAATCGTTCAGCGAATTTTCTGAAATCCGGTTTAATGCCGTCGCACCAAGTTTGTTAAAGACATCGGCATCGGCAGGCATACCGGGTTATGCGGACTCGTATCTGTTTGCCGAACGGGTAATTCCCCGGAAGCGGGCGGTGTCAACGGAGGAAGCGGCAGCGGCGGCAGTGTTCCTGTTATCGCCGCGGTCGAGCGGCATTACGGCGCAGAAAATCATTGTCGATGCCGGTATGGACATCAATTACTTCGACAAAGAAGTTATCCGTAAGAATGTACAATAAGGAAAAGAGAGGTAAGCCATTTGTCTTTGAACACCGCCCAGAAAGTTGCCGTTGAAACGCTCCGCGGTCCGCTCCTCGTTCTTGCCGGAGCGGGTACCGGTAAAACGCATACCGTTACACACCGCATCGCCCGGCTGATTCAATCCGGTATCGAGCCGAACCGGATTCTTGCCGTAACGTTCACAAACAAAGCCGCCAAGGAAATGCAGCAGCGCATCGGCGAATTACTGAACGGGAAACAAGGTTCGGGGTACGGGAAACGGGAAAGACCTGAAACGTCAACGTTTCACTCACTTTGCGTTCGGATTCTTCGGCGGCACATTGCAAAAATCGGTTATCCGAATCAATTTGCAATTTACGACCGCGGCGACCAAGAATCCATTGCCCGGCAAGTGCTTCACGAATTCCGCATTTCCGATGCGTCGCTGCGCCCCGGCGAATTTTTAGCAAAAATCAGCACTTGGAAGAACAGCGGCGTTTCACCGGAAGCGGCTTGCAACAATATATTCGACCCGAAGGATTACCTTGCGGCAAGAGCGTTCGGACGTTATCAAGCGGCAATGAAAACCGTTGGAGCGGTTGACTTCGATGATTTACTGATTTTGACCGAAGAATTATTCAGCAAGTTTCCCGATGTTCTGCAAACGGAGTCCGGCAGGTTCGACCACATTCTCGTCGATGAATATCAGGACACGAATTTGTGTCAGTATAAAATCGTCAAAGGACTGGCACTGCCGCACCGGAATCTTTGCGTTGTCGGCGACGACGACCAAGCAATTTACGGCTGGCGCGGCGCAGAAGTGAAACATATTTTGAATTTCACAAAAGATTGGCGGGACGCAAAAGTCGTGCGGCTTGAAGAAAATTACCGGTCAACGAAACAAATTTTAGATTGGGCGAACCGGTTGATTGTGTTCAATAAATTCCGGCACGATAAAAAACTGATGAGTCCTTTGAACGGGGAACCGCCGCAAATTTTGCAATGCAAGGACGGCGAAGTCGAGGCGAAAACGGTCATTGCGAAGATTAACGAGCGAATTACAGCCGGAAGCGTTAGTCCCCGCAACATTGCGGTTTTGTTTCGGACGAACGAACAGCCGCGGGCGTTTGAAATGGAATTCCGGGCGGCGAAAATTCCTTATACGGTCGTCGGTACGCAGTCGTTTTTCGATAAGAAGGAAGTCCGCGACATAATGGCGTATCTGAAAGTGCTGAACCGACCGAAAGACGATGTTTCGCTTTTACGGATTGTCAACACGCCGCCGCGGGGCATCGGACAAACAACGGTGCAGAAGTTGACGGAACAAGCATTGAAAGAGAACAAACCGGTTTGGGAAGTGATTCAATCAATGACGAATGACGAATTACGGATTACAGAACCATTGACTTCTAACGTTTCAGACGCATTAAACCGTTTCCGCCGGTTTATCGAGCAGCAGCGGAATGTTTTGTGCCGGAATTTTACGGTGGAGAACCTGAAACAGTTTATCGGCGAAATACAGTACGAAAAGGAAATTAACCGGCTGTATCCCGATGAGAACGAACGGAAAGACCGCTGGGACAGCATCGGCGAAATTATCAATGCGGCGGCGGAACACGTTAACAATGAATTATGGAGTTTCCTCGACGAAACCTCGTTGGCGGGTCCTGGCTTCGGTTCATCAAAAGATAAACAGAAGGGAGCAAACGCCATAACACTGATGACGCTGCACGCCGCAAAGGGTTTGGAATTTCCAGAAGTGTTTATCGTCGGTATGGAAGAAGGTATTCTGCCGCATCACCGCAGCGTGAACAATGACGATGTCTATGCCGTTGATGAGGAACGGCGGTTGTGTTACGTCGGTTTGACAAGAGCAAAAGAACGGCTGACGTTGTCATTGGCAATGCAACGGTTGAAATGGGGCAAAATGCGACCAACGATTCCGAGCCGGTTCCTGTACGAAATCACCGGTCAGGCGGAAAACCCCAATTACAAGAAAGTTGCCGATAAATGATTTAAGGAAACCTGCTTGACCGGCAATGTGTCGGCGGATATGATGGTGCCGATAAGCCATTTCGTCTAACAGCGGGACAGCCCGCCGGCAGAATGTTATGAACGAAGAACGAATTTACCTTCCGGTATCCGAAGCAGCGGCACCTTTGTATCTCGGTATCCACTTCGGTTCTTTCAACCTGAAAATCGGTGTCATCGACAGCGAAGGGCACACGGTTTCGTACTTTGCAACACCGCACAACACTGCTGAATGCGGTCCCGACGGTGCCGCCCGGAATATTGCCGCCGCTGTACGGGAAACCCTTGAAAAAACCGGCATCGGCGTAAAAGACATTACTGCCGCCGGCATCAGTTTTCCCGGTTCGCTCGATCCGCGGACGGAAAAACTGCACCGTCCGCCGAACTTTCCCGATTGGCTCGGCTATCCGCTTCCGGCAAAGTTGATGGAATACACCGGTCTGCAATCGGTACTGTTCTGCAACAACGCCAACGCTGCCGCCTACGGCGAATTCTGGATTGGTGCCGCCAGAGATTCGCAGAGCGTTTGCTTGGTTCTGCTCGATGACGGTATCGGCTGCGGAACGATTGTCGAAGGTCGGGAAATCAAAGGGGCAAACGGTTTCGGCGGCGAATTCGGGCATATCATTATCGACCCGTCGCCGGGAGCGAGATGGTGCAACTGTTTGCAGCAGGGACACCTTGAAGCATACGCTTCGGCAACTGCCGTGGCGCGCCGGACGCGGGAAATGCTCGAAGTCGGACTTTCAACATCGCTGCAAGACCGGATTGACAAAGACACGCCGCTTGCCGACATTCCGAAGTTGGTCTTTGACGAAGCGGACAGGGGCGATGCTCTGGCAATGCAAATCGTACTGGACACTGCCCGGTTTCTCGGCTTGGGTATCGTGTCGCTGCTGCACACGCTTGACCCGGAATGTGTTTTGCTCGGCGGCGAAATGACATTCGGTATCCGTCATTCCGGTACCGGTGAAATGTTTCTCAAACGTGTCCGGGAAGAAATCGACCAGCGGGCATTGAAAGATTTAACGGAGAACCTGAAACTCGGCTTCGCGAAACTCGGTGCTAACGCCGGTTTTGTCGGTGCTGCCGGTTTAGCACGGGAAGAAGCATTGCTGTTAACCGTTGTCGAATAACAGCACCGTTGTTTCCTAACGGTATTTTTACGCCCCCTTGTATTCCGTTCCGAATTTAATACAATGTGAGAAACTGAATTCTCCGGGCAAAATAATGTCCGGTTAAAAAATCAGAGTACGTTAGCAATTCCAAAGCCGTCATTAGACGGATTGGTTGACTTCACGTTCCAAACGGTTCGCCGTGTGAAGATAATCAATAGCATATATGAATACTGCGTGTCTCCCGTGAGGGAGCGTCTGCGCATATATGCACGGTTATCTTCGGCGTTGCAGTTTCGGAGTAAATGAAGACGCACCCCATTGGAACGGGGGAAGAAAACCATCTTTGGAACGCACCGCTCCTGTTCTTGAAGCGGTCTTGCTTGCGTTTTTCCATAAGTTTTTTAGCCGTATGCCGTTGGCACCGGAACCGTGTAATCGGTATTGCGGTCGGGATACATACCGTTCATCGTTCCTTGCTTCACACCCATTTTAAATTTAACATCTATCCTTCATATTCCAATGGCAAACTGGTATTATCACGACAAAAATGGGCAAAAACAGGGACCTATCAATTCTGTGCAACTGAAAACGCTTGCCGCACAGGGAATCATTACACCCGATACAACCATTACGACGGAGAAAGGTAGAGGTGCTATTGCCGGACAAATAAAAGGGCTTGAATTTCCGCAACAGATGGTTCCACCCGTTCCGCCGCCAGTACCGCGACCTGTTCCAGTTCCGCCGGTGGTGATGAAAATAATACTTGACGGACAGGAACGTGTTATTGATAAACAAGAATTATACGACTTGGCAGCACAAGGAATCATTCAGCCGGACACACTCGTCAACGTGAATGGTCGTCCTTTTCCGGCGCGGCAGGCAAACGGTATTGTGTTCGGTTCGCCAAAGGAACACCCTACTGTCCCCGTTCAGAAAACAGAGGTTATGCTGCCGACTTCCCAAATACCTGATTATCAGAAAATCGACTGTGTTCCCGTAATTGACGAAAACGACATCGGTTCGATGTACTCTCATCCTTCAGGCGGCACAAAAATAAATGGACATATCCAAGAAGAATTAAACAATCCGATACCTTGGGGAATCAATGGCGGTACTGTTCGTATCGTAATGTATGACGGCGGAATAAAAATTGAACAAGACCAATCAGGATGGTTCAAAGAAAAACATCTTTCTGTACCGCTTCACAACGCAACGATTCATATCCAATACCACCAACAAGAGGCAGGTGCCGGTGCGGTTATCGTTGGCGGTATCATCGGAGGATTACTAGGTGGTGTATCTGGTGCATTAGCGTACCGTTGCGCATTGATAGCCGATGCCGTCTATCGCAAGGAAAATCTTGCGGATTACGGCATACCCGAAGCAACCGAAAAGCAATGGCAGAGCGTTTTCGGTTATTCCTTCAAGAAAAAACTTGACAGCAAGAGTATCAGCAACACGAAGTTTCATCTGTATTACGACGAACGCTCCGAACAGTTTGTATTGGCGTTTGCCGGTACGTTGCCGACGCAGATGAAAGATTGGTGGAACAACATTCAGCAATTCTCCGGCAAGGATACGCCGTACTATGAACAGGCGATTGAAATTGCGGAATTGATTCAGCCGGCATATCGGGATAAAGTAATGGTAACCGGTCATTCGCTCGGCGGCGGTTTGGCAACAACGGCGGCGATTGCGGTGAAGTTGAAAGCCGTCGTATTTAATCCGCCGTTTATTCACAAAAACACGCTGGCGAAATTCGATGCCGATAATGTGGAGTTTGCGAAACAATCGGTACAGCGGTTCGTCGTGAACGATGAGATACTTCATTCGGTCAATCAGTTGACCGGCGTACTGAGAGACGAGTTGATTCCGGTCGGCGAAAAGTTTGCTTTACAAGGCAGCGGTACGGATGTTTCAGCAACGGGTACGATGACCGGTGCGGCAATCGCCAGCATTTTAGGTTTGGGAGCATTCAAGGAGACCGCCGGTCGGGCGTTGCAGAAAGGAATCGCCCTTCATTCGATGCCGGAAGTTCTCGGCGGCTTGGTACGGTACCATTTCGCGGAATAGCACCGCCGACGGTGTGCGGTCGGTTCGTCAACCGCCGCCGTCGAAATTGCCGCAATGTCCTCAAAATCCTGTCAAAGAAGATGTTAAACGACTCCGGTTACTTCGACCACCACGCTTTACCGTCGGTCTTCGCCAAATCCTTCGCGCTTTTGTCCAACGCACTGTCCAGTTTCGCATTTTGAACCGGAACAAACGGATTGATTTCAACACCGCCGCAAGCAATAATTATCGACTGACCGGCACGGGAAATTACCGATTGGCTCGGCACATTTTTCGGTACCGGATACGAAACCGGCTTCGCCTGCGAATTTTCGGCAAACGTCGGCAGTTTGCAGTCCGCCTTTTCCAGCAGTCCTTCCCGCTGAATCAACGCCGCCGCAATCGCCAACTCCATACAGTTCTTCAAATCGCCGAACACAGGGTCAACCTTGCACAAAGCGTCATAATGAGCGTTCATCTTGCCGCACCAGTTCATTGCCGCCTTATCGACTTTGCCGGAGGACTGCCGCGAATTACTCCGGCTGTCAATATACTCGTCATCGGTCAACGCTTTCACTTTCACTTCGGACAGTTGCCAAACGTTTTTCTGTGAATCGTAAGAGACCGTTCCGTATTCCGGGGCGAGCCAAAACCGGGGAGTCCGCTGCGACTGCGACCCGTTTATCAACGAAGTATAACTCGGCAATCCGCGGACGTTGGACGATTCCAATCCCAAACCGAACCGCTTCATTTTGTAATCGCAGGCAACCAGCACTTTGGCAAACCGGCTGTTGGCGGGAACACCGTTAACCGTTACCGTATTCAAGCCGTATGCTTGCTCATAAGCGTTTGCTTTTGCTTGGGCGTTAGCGGCGGTGGCGTAAGCAAACTGCTTTTCCACTTGGGCGATTTTTGCCAGTGCATCCTGCGTCGGGTCAATCGAACAGGTAATCACCGAAGGGCGTTCGGTATGCGACCACGCCCGGAACACCGTCAGTAAGTCCTCTAACCGCAGCACCGGACGACCGCTGGACGTTCCGACGACGTTGCTGAACGCATCAACTTTCCAGCCCTCGGCAGGACCGACGAGCAGGACATCGTTTTCTTCGGGAACAACGACGATGTAGCGGATTGCCGTCAAGCCGCCGAGATACCGCAGTGCGTCAGGAAATTCTCCGTTTTTGGCAATGATGTCCTGCATTTGGGCATCAATTTTTTTGAGCGAGACCTTCCGAACGGACGCTTTTTCTTTCAAATCAGCGGGAACCTGTTCGAGAAGTTTTGCTAATGACTCGCCGACGGCTTTCATCTTGGCGGACTCGGCGGTTTTCAAGATACCGTTTGCGTCAACTTCGACACCGCCGACAACGGAAGAACCGCCGTACCAGCCGCCGCCGTTGTTGTTATTGCCGTTGTTGTTCCTATTGCTGTTGTTATTGTTGTTGCTCTGACCGAAAATCGGCGAGAGGAAAACGAGACCGGCAAACAGGACGGCACAAAAAATAAAAGAATTTGTGAATTTCATAGCGTTTTTCGTTGGGGAAAATCCAGCACCTTTTAACGTACAGCACAATACATCATTATAGCATATAATAAACGGCAATATCAGGCAAGGGCAAATTTTTCTCTTGCCAAGTTTTGTTTCGGCGGGTATGATTATCCTCTTCCCCTCATTTTCTTTCTTGCCGCGTCCCGTGCCGATTCGTTTTTTTTGCAGTCATTGTCATTTAATGATAAAAATCGGCGAACCGATGGCGGGACAAGTTGTTCTTTGTCCGCAGTGCAATCACGAATTGAACGTTCCGTCCCGTTCCGACCCGAAAGCGGAGAATTTGTTTCAGTATATGAAAAAAAAGCGGGCGGAGGAAAAAGCAGCGTCAATCGTTGATTCTCTTACAGCCGGTCAGAACAAACAGAAAAAACAGCCGGTACCGCTTCCGTTGCCGCCGGAAATTACGGAGTATGATGAAACGGGAAAGGATGATGTTGTCCGGTGGATTGACCAATTTTGGACTTCGATTCCTGAAACGGAGGAAAACGGAACTGCCCGCGGTGAAATGCCGCATACATTGAAACCGCCTCCGCCGGTTCCGCAAGAACCGAAAAAACTGCCGGAACAGGCACCGGCAGAACCGGAAACGATGACAATGCGGCGGCAGCAAACACGGATGCTGTTCCGTGTTTGGCTGTGCGCTGTGTGTTTGTTGTGTTTTACCGGCGGCTTTTTGGTTCATTCCGCTCTTTTCGGAACGTCCCGCAAACACGGAACGGTTTCGGCAGAACCGCTGACGGAGGCGTGCGTTACCGGTACGCTGTACTATCGGGATTTGAGCCGCCGCCGTCCTGATGCCGATGCTGCGGTCTTGTTTTTACCAGTGAAAAATCCGCCGGTATTTCCAATGACGAGTAAAGGACTGCGCCCCGGCGATGAACCGGACACCGGCGAAGGAATTCAACAGTTGGGAGAAATCGAAGGACTGTTTGTCAAAACCGGTGTGGACGGTTCGTTTTCCGTTCCATACAAACCGGGAAGATACATTGCCGTATTTATCTCATCACATTCCGAACGGGAAAAAGAAACAGAACCTGACAAAGCAACAATCACGGCGTTGGAAAAGTATTTCAAGGACCCGAAAGAACTGCTTGGTCGCTGCCGTTTCATCTGCGATGAATACGAATTCGCCGCCGGTAAATACGTCCTGCAACTGACGTTTCCGTAAGACCGGGGCAGTTTGCAACTACGGCTTAACGGCGAAATCGTACCGGCACCATTCTGTCAGCAGTAAAATTGCGCCCGTCGATAACGCCATTACAGAAATCCCCAGCGCAACTTTGAATATGTCCGTTTCTTTCCGGTTCGCAAACAGCATAAACGGGACGGCAACGACACCGGCAAGCCCAATGACCGTAATTCCGATGACATAATACAACACGGACGACGAACCGACGCTGCCGGTTTCGCCCAAAATCAGAGACGGTTTGACAAACATCAGCGCATCAAACGCAAGGAGAATGACCAGCAGCAGCAATCCGCTGACGAGGGCAAAAACACCGCCGGCTCCTATCGGTTCTTTGGTCTTGTCGGACTCTTCCTTTTCTTTTTTCGGTTTTGCGGCTTTTTCTTTTTTCTTTTTGCCTTTCTTCCCTTTACCGCCATCGGCAGCAGCATCAACAGCAGCAACCGGAACATCGGCGGGCGGCGTTTCATCACCGGTCAGAAAACTCGACGGTACCGGTTCCTCTTCGGAGGTCTTATCCAGCGAAACAGGAGTGCCTTCAAATGCCGGTGCGTCCTTCGGAGCAACACTGCTGTCCTGAAAAGGGTCAAAACCGAGGTCGGCAAAATCGTTATTATCAGTTTTTTTTTCGTTATCTTCGGACATTGAACGCACCTCGATTCGTCTTGAAATACAGATACTCCGCTCATCGCTTATCGTCATTCCGCCGGAGTAAATTTAGCATATTTTTGTATGCTGTCAAATAATTGATAACGGACGGCGGATAGCGGATAATAGGGGAACGCCCGCCGCGGGCGGCTGGTGCTAACAGTTATTCTAACCCTTGATACGAAGATGCTGCACAAACTCCTCCCCGTGTTTCTGGTGCTGTTCCTCGCCGGTGTCTGTACCGCAGGAACACTAACGCTGTCAACTGACGGCAAAACGGACTATGCTGTCGTCCTGCCGGATGCCGCAACGCCGGTTGAAACAACCGCCGCCAAAGAACTTCAGGAACACTTGAAGCAAATCACCGGTGCCGGTTTCGCTGTCGTCAAAGAATCCCAAGCAGATAATGCAAAACCGCAGATTCTCTTGGGCAATACAAAAAAAACCAAAGAACTGCTGCCGGAACTCGATGCGGCGAAACTGCCGTATGACGGTATTATCCGCAAGACCGCCGGAAAAAATCTTATTCTCACCGGTCATCCGCAGCGGGGAACACTTTACGCCGTCTATACATTGCTTGAAGACGAAATCGGTGTCCGCTGGTGGACTTCGACCGAATCGTTTATTCCGAAAAAAGCAACATTGACGATTGCCGACCAAGATGTTAAGTACAACCCGAAGTTGATTTACAGAGAAGCGTATTACAAAGATGCCATTAACGGCGTGTTCGCAACACATATCAAAAACAACGGTGCGCTGCTGGATATTTCGCCGGACTATGGTAATCATCACCGGTTTCAGTATTTCGTTCATTCGTTCTTTCCGATTCTGCCGCCGGGGAAATACTTCAAAGACCACCCGGAATGGTACAGCGAAATCAACGGACAGCGGAAGCACGAACACGCCCAACTGTGTTTGAGTAACGAGGAAATGACGAAGGAGTTCACGAAGAACGCCGTCGAATCGTTGAAGAAAAACCCCGATGCCGGTTTTATCTCCGTCAGTCAGAACGATTGGCACGGCTATTGTACCTGCAAGGAATGTGCGAAAATTGCCGAAGAGGAAGGCGGGCAGTCCGGTCCGCTGCTCCGGTTCGTCAATAAAGTTGCCGAAGGAATCGAGCAAGCATTTCCCAATCGGGACATCTGGGTCGAAACGTTAGCATATCAATACGCCCGGAAACCGCCGAAAATAACGAAACCGCGCAAAAACGTGATTATCCGGCTTTGCACGATTGAGTGTTCATTCGTTCAGCCGCTTGACGGTCCGCAGAACAAAGCGTTGTGCGATGATATGGAGGGCTGGGCGAAAATTGCGCACAGTTTATTCGTTTGGGATTACACGGTCAATTTTTCGGCGTATATGCTGCCGCACCCCAATCACCGGGTTCTGCCCGCCAACGTCCGGTTCTTTGTGAATCACAACACCATCGGCTTGTTTGAGCAGGGCGATTCGTGGACAACGACCGGTGATTTTGTCCGGCTCAAAACGTGGGTACTGTCGCAACTGATGTGGAATCCGTCGCAGGACGAAAAGAAGTTAACTGATGAGTTTATCACGGGCTATTACGGTGCCGATGCCGCTCCGTTCGTCAAGGAATACTGGCAAGTGTTGCTTGACAGAGTAGAAAAGTCCGGTGTGTATCTGGGCTGTTATCAGCACAAGACCTCGCATTGGCTTGATGCCGAAACGCTGGTGAAAGCGGCGGCGGCACTGACTAACGCAATGAACGCCGCCAAAGACGAAACGCTGAAAAAGCGGTTATGGCGGGATATGATGCCGGTTGACCTCGCAATAATGCAGCGGTACCACGAATTGAAACGCAAAGGACTGCTGCCGGAAAATTCGCCGTTCTTCCCGAACAATCCGTTGGATAGGGTCAACGATTGGGAAAAGCGGACGCTGGAATTCAAAACCGTTTCGTACAACGAAGGCGACAGCGGCGATAATCTCAAACGGATTATCGAAAATTACCGGTCGCTGAATCAGCCGTCGGCACCCGCACCGGACTTGTGCAAAAATTTGCCGAAGGACAGTTGGTTTGAAGTTCAAAGCGGTGAATTCGGTCTGACGAAAGTCGGCGAATGGACGTTTTCGGTTGACGATGCGAAAGCATCGAACGGCAAAGCGGTCAAAATGCCGGGCAGTCACTTTGAATGGGCGGCGAGTTTTAACTTTGATACATCGTTACTGGACTTGAAACCGCTGGAAAAGAAGGACGGGGCGGTACCGGCATACCGGCTGTATGCGGCGGTGCGGTGTGAAGCGAAAGCAGCGGATGGACCGGCAATGACGCTCGGTGTGTATGATTACAAGGACAAGAAAGGCGTTGGACAGAAAACGCTGCTCGTGAAAGACATCAACGGTACGGACTACCACTGGATTGATATGGGCAGTATTCCGTTGAAGCCGGAACAGAATTTCTGGTTCGCCCCGCCGAAAAGACCGAGCGAAGTCGATGCCGTGTATATTGACCGGGCTGTTGTCGTGCGGGAACAGTAATAACGGATTTGTCAGCCGCCCGGCAACACCCAAAACGAGCGGGAAACTTATGTTTCCCGCTTTTGCCTTATATTCTTAAACTGTTACCGTTGCCGTTATCTCATTACTGCGGGTCGCACCGGAAAGAGCGGCATCATAAGCGCGAATAGCGTAAATGAACGAACCGCCTCCAACAATATCGTCAAAATACGGTGTCTTGCCGTTGAAGTTCTTCGCTAACCGGGTGGAGACCTTTACAAAGGTTTTGCCGCCGTCAGCACTGCGGTAAATATAGTAAGCGGCGGCACCGGGAACGGTGTTCCACGTTACCTTCACGCCGTTGCCGGTTGCCGTTGCGGTCAAATTGGCTGGTTTTGCCAGTTTCGTTACCGTTACCGTAATGGCATCAGAGCGGGTCGCATTGGAAAGAGC
>JAISJZ010000287.1 GCA_031261125.1 Planctomycetaceae bacterium
TCGAGGTACAGGACGTTCCGGGAATGAGGATTGTTCCGATTTCGGCGGGACGGATGACCGGCGGACAAGGAAAACAGGAACAGCGGGTTAAACTTAATGTGTCGCTTGACGGCAAAGAAGAAACGTTTTGGCTGCGGATTTTGAATTCGACGGTTTCGGACTCCGACCAGATTCATTTCATTTACGGCAAAGACCGAACTGCTGTAATTCAATGGAACTATGCTCAAATTGATTTGGGCTTCGGTATTTTCCTGAAACAGTTTGATATGCGTACCGAACCGGGCAGCAAAACGGCATCGCATTATGCCAGTGTCGTGGATTTCGTCGAAAGCAGCACCGCGCCGTCAACATCGCTTGCCGAAGATGTTACAATTTCGATGAATCAACCGGCATCATTTCAGGGTAAAGGACGAAAGTACCGGATTTACCAATCCTCGTTTCAGGGACCGTATCATCCGAACGACCCCTGGTTTTACGAAATGTATGACGGTAAAGTTTTTCCGGGCGAAACGAAGCCGCGGGAAGATATGTTTTTGAGTACGTTTTCGATTAACGACGACCCCGGACGCGGCTTGAAATATCTCGGATGTTTCCTGACTATTTTCGGTGCGACGTTGTTTATCCGGCGGTTCAAGTAATTGACGGGAGGTTCTAAAAAACCTCCAAATAATAAAGAAAAGAAAGAAAAAAACTCTTTATTTTCTTCTTTTATGGCAAAGAATAGTTTTTAGAAGTCCTCATATTTAATTATCAATTTATTGATCATTATCAATTATCTATTTAAGCAGATGTTTCGGCAATTTATTTTTATAGCGGCTCTCATTATTCTGACCGGTCAAAGTACTGCGTTCGGACAAGTTTCAGCATCGTGGGCGAAAATACCGGTGCTGGACAGCGGACGGGTAATGCCGCTCGACTCATTTGCCCGGCGAATTGTTACAGAAATTTGCGGTGAACCGAATCCCGTGTTTGTACTGGACAATTCCGTACTGGAAGAGTTGAACCAAATTATGGAATCGCTGCCGAAAGAGGACATCAGTGCCGACGCTTTGGCTGCTCTGGACGCTAATCCGAAGGAAGAGAACCGGTTCCTGACGCAGGGAATTGATGTTGAACAGTTTGAAAATCATTCCCTTCTTTCCGAAAGAGAAAATACGGAAGTAAAAGACGATAAGAAAACGGCACGGTACGGCATAGCGAACCGCAGACAATGCGAACAAATCATTCGGCGCATCCGGGCATTAACGCCGGCAGAAGGACAGCGGTATCCGGCGGACGAATTGCTGCTGTCGTGGATTTCCGAACCGGAGGTTTGGGAATTCATTCCGATTTTTCCGGCGGACGATGCCGAGTACCGAGAAGAAGTGCTGAAACTGCCTGTACGGAATGACTCGAAAGTCCGGCTGAAACGGGTATCACCGCATCAACTCAAAATATCGCTACGGTTTCAACAGCGGCTTGACGACCTCTGGGGCAAAAAACAACATATTCAGCAGATTGGCTCTTTGCCGAACATTTATGACCAAATCACGGAAAAGGTTGATGCTCACCGGCAGATTTATGAGACGTTAACGTACCATCCGCTTTTGAACCGTCCGGCGCGGATGATTGACTTGCTGCGTCAGGCAGTTGATGACTCATACAGCAGGGATTCTTCCTATTCTGCTGCGCTGAAAGTGTGGGGAGAACTGTTGAGCGTAGGCGAAGTGCCGGATTTGCAGTCGGTCGAAGCACCGGCAGCACCCAAATTAGCGATTCAGCCGAAGTTGCATCCGACAACGCAGCGTTGGCACGAAATTGCTGAACGGATTCGCGTTCTTGCCGGAGTGTTTGATAAAACCGCCGATAACGAGATACCGGTCACACCGAATCTTGCCGCCGTTGAAAAACAATTTGAACAACTTCTCGATTTGCTCGCTGTCAATCTGGACGAAAGCGAAGCGTTGATAGAAAAAGCATATCCCGGTACGAAGTACCGGCACAAGATTAACATTGACGGAAAATTTACCCAACCGGCGGAAGCCGAAAAGGTGTTGCCGTTGCTGTTTTCGGCTGACAACGTTCAGGCAAACAGAGAAGCACTTGCCAAAGCGGTACTGGGATACTATTATTCTGTGAAAGTACTGCATAACGAAATTGAAGCGGCATATTTGGCATTGTACGACAACGGACGGTCGCTGCGTCTCGTTCCGGTACGTTCATCACTGGCACTAAACACTGTTTCCGCCGGCAAATTAGACGTTCACCCGTGGGGCAATTTCCAAATGCTTGCCTACGGCGGCGAAGATTTTATCCGCCGTTTTTTCGACCCTGAATTTCAACTCGGTACGATTGCCGCTCCGGTAAAATCTGCCGATACAATCGGCGGTTCCTCTGCATCAGAAGAAAAACCGCTGGCACCGGAAACGAAAGATGATGAAGCGGCAGCATCGGTAATTCCCGAATTGACCGACAACCCGGTGTTGACGCTGGAACAAAAACTAGAACAAGAATTATTCACCGAATCGCCGCATTATAATTCCTTATCACTGCTTCGGACGGCAAACACGCCGTCTATCCGCGGCGGTATCGTCGGACAAATCCGGTCGAGTTTTAACAGTTTAGCCGCCGGTTATCTGGAATCGAGTTTGCGGATGGATGATTTTGCCGATGCCCTGCAAATCACGCTTCGGACGGCAGCCGGTCAGGTCGAAACACTGCGGAGCCGGTTCTTCACCCCCGATGAATTGGAAGAAGACAAGACCCGCGAAGTGTTGGCGAAAATTGCGTATCCTGCGGCGGGAACAACGGCAGCGGAGTATCGTTATTTCCGGTTGTCGCCGTTCTTCTGGATGGGTGTTTTTGCGACACTGTCCGTGTTCCTCACGGCGTTTTCACTGCTCACCGGACAAATTCGGTATGAATGGCGTATTCACTCCATTGATGCCGCGGCTGCCGAAAAAGAAGGAAAAGAGGCCAAAGAAGCGGTACTGAACCGGGAAACGGATGACACCGCCGCACCGCCGTTTTCAGCAGAGGAATGTCTGAATTGGCTCGCGATTCTGATGCTGTTCCTTGCGGCAGGTATCACGTTCCTCGGCGGAGCGATGCGGGCTTGGATTACCGGTTGGGCTCCGGTAACAAATATGTATGAAACTATTGTTCTGATGGCATTTTGCGTAATGCTCCTCGGTTTGGGGTTCGCCCTGTCGCCGTACTTGGCACCGGTCTGGCGCATCTCTTGGCGGTTCACGGCATTTCCGCCGCTGTCGAAAATCTTCCGTCTTTTCACAGCAAAACCGAAACAGCCGGCTGAAACGAACGGACAGCAAGCGATGCGGGAGGCGGCGGAACAGTTCGGTGTACCGCTCGGTACTGCCGCCGCCGGAGCGGAACCGTCTGACCCGGAAGCACTGAAAAAACAACGGACACTGGTTTGGCAGTCCGCATTGAGTATTCCGAGAATTATTCTGATGGTCGCGGTATTTTTTCTGCTTATTCAGTTGTCGTATCGGGAATACGCTCATCAGCACGGTATTTTTGCGGCTGCCGTCGAAATGTTCCGAATGAGCGACGTGATTGACTGGTTCGTTGTCGTTGCAAGTATTGCTTTGCTCGTGTGGTACATTCCCCGGCTGATACTTGCCGGTTTTGCGGCAGTGTTTGTTCTGTTTCGACCGGCGTTGGCCGCACAGGAGGAGGGAATTGTGTCAACGGCGAATGCCGAATCGAGTAAAATCAGTCAGCCGGAAATATCAAACAACCGAACCGAAATGGGCAAAGTGTTTCAAGGCGAGGCGAACGTGTTGCAGCCCGGTACCGACAACAGCGGACAGCGTTTTCTGAACAGAGTACGGAATCAGATTCTCGACCGGAAATTGTTCGTCTTTGTTGCCTCTGTGATTGCGTTGTGCGCCGGTTCTGCTGCTTATTTCAATACATCGCAGTTTAGCCCGGACATTCGTCCGCTGGCGGCGGTTCTCCGCAGTAATTTCTGGTTAACCGTTCACGTCATTGCTATCATCGTTAGTTATGCAGCAGGATTTGCCGCTTGGGGGATTTCAGCAGCGGCACTTGGCTGGATTATCTTCGGGCGTTATCAGTATTTCACGGCACCGAACGGACATACGCAAGTGCTGCTGCCGGCAGTAAGTGAAATGTTTGCCCTGATAATTCACCGATTGATACAAATTGCGCTAGTAATGCTGATTCTCGGTACCGTTCTCGGCGCACGCTGGGCGGACTACTCGTGGGGACGGTTTTGGAGTTGGGACCCGAAAGAAGTTTGGGCGTTAATCACGATTTTAGTTTATGCCGTCATTTTACACGGTCGGATTGCTCAATGGTACGGTAAAGTCGGCATAATGCTCGGTGCCTTGTTCGCATCGATTGCCGTTATCATTACTTGGTACGGTATCAATTTCGTCTTCAAGGGCAGTATGCACTCTTACGGCGGCGGAGAAAACACGGGGGCAACCTATTTTCTTTGGGGATTTATCATTGTTAACATCTTTTGGGGGTTCCTTGCGATGCTCCGGTATAGTACCGAAGCGTTCGGTCGGGAAATCGCCGAGGAATAATCATCGGCAGTTTCTTCTGGAAACATCCGCGATATTTAACGGTTAAATATCGCGGATAAGTGAACCGATTCCGAGTCGTTCGATTGTTGTTCCGAGACGTTCTTTCGGTTTGCCGTTTTTGACATACCAATCGAGAACCGCTTTGATTTTTTTGTAGAGTTCCCGCTTGTTTTTGACGGTTTCCGGCAATTTATCGCCACAGCGCGGCGTTTTTCCTGCCATTCCGCCGGCGAAGACGGCAAATCCGCCGG
>JAISJZ010000313.1 GCA_031261125.1 Planctomycetaceae bacterium
AACGGTAACGGTTTAATTTCAACGAAAAAAATGAGGAAACCGGGAAGTGTCCTGACCGGCATTTCCTGTCCGGCATTTACGGTTTCGGCACCTTGCCAGTTACTCTTTATCCGTTTACAATGGCGGGACGTGTATGGTTCGTTCGGAAAACCCGCTATGAGGAAATAATGCCTAATCTGGTCGTCTGTTTTAAGGAAGCACCAGTTGAAGACCGTTTAATGAAACGTATCCGCTCGGCTTGGTCGGGCGTAAAAATTATAAACGTCGGACAATCCGGTATTGCCGATGCCTTGATGCGGGCGGACTACTTTTGCGGACACGCCAAAGTTCCCGTTGATTGGGATGCCGTCGTTAAACAAGGACGTTTGCAATGGATTCAGTCCTCCGCCGCCGGTATGGATTGGCTGCTTGTACCGTCCGTCATTGATGCCGACATCACCATCACAACCGCTTCCGGTGTGCTTGCCGACCAAGTCGCAGAACATACCTTGTCGCTGATTCTTGCTTGGATGCGGAACCTGACAACTTTTCAAAAAGAACAGCACGATGCCGATATCCCGGACTACCGGAAATTCATCCGCCGTCCCACAAAGGACTTAACGGAATTGACCGTCGGCATCGTCGGTTTCGGCGGTGTCGGACGGCGGCTGGCGGAACTTCTGGTCCCGTTCCGCACAACAATTTTGGCAACCGATTTATATCCGGCGGACAAACCGGCATATATTTCGCAACTTTATCCGGCAGACGGTCTTGACGTAATGCTCGACCGCTCCGATGTCGCAGTTCTTTGCCTGCCGCTGAACGAACAGACCCGCGGTATGTTTGATGCAAAAAAGTTTCAACTGATGCACAAACATACGCTCTTTGTGAACGTTGCCCGCGGTCCGCTGGTGAACACCGATGACTTGGTTGTCGCTTTACAAAATGAACAGATCGCCGGTGCCGTGATGGACGTAACTTCGCCGGAACCGCTGCCCGAAGACCATCAACTTTGGAATTTCCCGAACGTGATTATTACGCCGCACGTCGGGGGACAGTCCCGCCGCCGATTTGACGATGTCGTTGACATCTTCGCCGCAAACGTACAGCGTTGGCAGAACGATTTGCCGCTCATCAATCTGCTGACACCGGAAGGAAAAAAGTTGGGATTTCCGATTCGCTCGCCGGAACATCCGCTCTGGATTGACATTAAGGATTGGTACCGCGAAAAAGCCGCTTCAACTGATTCGTTCACGCTTACCGACATTCCGCATCGCAAAATTCCGGTTACACTGTCAACACAGCGGGACTCCACAACGGAGATTTACGAACAGACACTCACACACCATTTGCCCAATCCGGTGCGGGAGGGCTGTTCGGAAGAGTTGAAAAACCGGTACTATGACTTGCTGGATAATCAGCGGGTTCTTTGGAACGAAGACATTAAGTTCAAGAGTATGCTCGGACAAGGCGGACAGGGCGTTGTCTTTTTGAGCGAACAGCGGGGAACCGACGGGTTCACCCAGCCGGTTGCGATTAAGGTCTTTTCGCCGGAACGTGCGCCGAACGATTTCGCATACGAAGAAGATATGGGACATCTGGCGCAAATCACGGCGAAGATTGCCGGAATTCAGCACGACCATCTTCTTGCCGTTCACGATTGGCGTTCGATGAACCGCATCCGGTTTATGTCAATGGAATGGGTTGACGGTTTCGACTTGACGCAACTCTTGCAGCAAGAGATGCTCGATTATCTTCAACAGACCGTTTCGCCGGAACGCTGGCAGCATATTAACAACGTAGTGGTTACGGTCGGACCATCGTATCCGCGGCTGATGCCGAGCATTGCGATACCGATTATCCGGGATTGTTTGGGGGCATTAGGTGCGCTGCACCGGGAAGGTATCGTTCACGGCGACGTAAAACCGGCAAATATAATGCTGAAACGTTCCGGCAACGCGAAACTCGTGGACATTGGTTCGGCGTTTGAGGTGCAGAACCGCCCGCTGCTGCGTCCGTTCACCTTGGCTTACGCTGCACCGGAAGTGTTGGAAGGCAAAAAAATGACTCCCCGTAGCGACATCGCTTCGCTCGGTTATGTACTAATCGAGATGCTGTCCGGCCGACGGCTGTTCAGCAAGGACTCGGAGTTGAACGGACTGGACGGACGTTTGCTGTTGGCGAGTCAGTTGCACAAAATTTTGCCGCCGGCAGTTGCGTCGAGTGAGATGCTGTTGAACTTCTGCAAAAGTTTGATTGCGCCGGACCCCAGCCGCCGGTTTGAAAATGCGGAAGCAGCGGACTTATTCAAGAACGGTGCGGCGGACTTTCTGCGGCAACTCGTGAAGGGCGACTTGTACTGCGAACCGGAACCGGAAATCCGTAACTGGCTCGAAGATTTAGAAAATTATAAACCATAGGCGGGATAAGTCCTGCCGCTCACTTCCTTCCTCCGATGAAAATACTGTCTCTTACCGCTGTGTGTTTAGCGTTTTCAATAACGCTGTTTGCCCAAAACATTGAATTGCCGAAGCCACAGCAGTCCGGCGGATTGCCGGTGTTCGATGCCGTCAAAAACCGGCAGTCCAACCGGGAAATCCTTGACGCTTCGTTGGATACGCAAACGCTGTCCGACCTCCTTTGGGCGGCGTGGGGATTCAACCGCGACGGAATGAGAACCATTCCCACCGGTCTGAATAAACA
>JAISJZ010000021.1 GCA_031261125.1 Planctomycetaceae bacterium
TTTATTCACCAGCGGGCTTCCGGGATAATCCTTGATGAGCGAATTCAGATACGCTCTCGCTGTTTCCTTGTTGCCTGCTTTTTCCATTGCTTCCGCCGCCGTCAACAACAATTCGTCAATGTACGGAGAGTCGGGATTGAGAACCAGTTGCCGGTCGGCAAGCGCACCTGCCTGCGGAAATTTTCCTCTGCCCAGCCAATACTTCGCCGTCAAAAGCGTAATGAATCCGTCATAAGCCGCCGCCGGATATTCCAGTTGCCAAGTCCGAATGGATTCAATCATCCGGTCGTAATCCTTGGCGGCAAGAAAACTCTCCGCACTCCTGCTTGCCGAACCCTGCAACGCCACCCGCTCCGAATACGGTTCATTATTCCCGCCGGACTTCTCCGCCTGCGATATTGCCGTCCGCGACTCTTCGCCTTTGCCGAGCGTCGCCAAGTAATCCGCTTTCACCCGATAAAATGTTTTTATTGATTGACGTGTACCGATTTTCGACAACTCTTTTTGACCGCTTTCAAGGTATTTTCCCGCCGTATCCTTGTCCAATGTATCCAATGCCGTATCCGCCGCCATTGCATAACACTCCGCCCTATAATCGCCGAACGTCAATTTTGCCGCTGCCGCGGCATAAATCTGTTCTGCCAATTTTTCGTCCAACAGATAGTCCCTTGCAATACGGCCTGCCGACAACGCCAACTTATAAACAGCATTGTCGCCCTTGAAATTCGGATTATTCACAAGAGCATTCCGAACGCTTTCGGCAATCAGCCGCCGGTACTTCGTCCATTCGGGTTTCGTTTCCGGCTTAACATTCAACGTATCAATTTTCGCCTGATACAAATCAACAAGTTGCAGCATTGTCTCGGCATCAAACTTCGCCGCATCATACTTTTCGATTACGCTCAAATACTGGTCAAGCGTCGGCAGATTCTTCGGGTCCTGTGCCGCCCGCGGCGGAGCCATATCAATCCGGTTCACCGCGGACATCTTTTGCGAAACCGTCTCCGACTTTAATTCTACGGCATACAACCCCGGTTTCAGATAGATATGCAGCGGCGAAGCGTCCGTACTCGTTTGCCCGTCGCCGAAGTGCCACGTCAATTTTCCAGAAGCAGCAAGTCCGGCGGTTTTGTTCTGAAACTGCACCGCAATCATCTGCGCATCGTTGTCCGGCAGCGGAACACTGCCCGTAATGTGATACACAAAGTCCGGCGAACCGGGCAAGTCCGAAAATTTCACCGCCCCGGCATATACCCGCTGAATGTTTTCGTATCCGAACGCCTCCTTCGGGAACAGCGACAGTTTCAATTTCTTCGGGTCGCTGTCGGGATTGAATTGCCAAACGGCGAGCATACTGCAATTTTCGTCTGCCGCGGCGTGATAATACTCGAACTTGTGTTTGCCTGCCGAAAGTTCGATATGCTTAACGATTTCCGGTCTCGCCTCCCAAGACCGGTCGCGCCGCCCCGGCTGCTCCGCAGCAACTTTGCCGTCGATGAGCAGAAAACTGCAATGATGCGATGACGTGACGACGGCATACTTTCCCGGCTGGACAACGTTCAGCGTTCCTGTGTATTTACTCAAAAACGGTTCATTACGCAACGTAAGCGGATTGTACCCGTGAAACACCGTTTCGACATAGTCCGCCCCAATCGGGTTTTTCGATTTTTCAAATGCCGCTCTCACTTCGTCTAAATTGTCCATTCCGAAAGGACCCGCAACCGCTCTTGCCTCAAATAACAGTCCCGATTCGTTCGTCCATTCCGGTACATTCACTTCGTTCGGCTGTTTATCCGCCGGAACACCGTAATAGACGGTAAAACCGTTTGCCTTCCCGTCGTTTTGGATTGCGATGCGGCAGTAATCGCCGGGACCGAGTTGCAAAATCCGAAACGGCACCGGTTTCTTCGCTCTGTTGGTAACCAAGACGGATTTACCGGCATTTTCCGTTCGCGGGTCGGCGTTCTTTGCTGTTAAGTTAACAAGTCCCTGATGGAGAAACGGCGTAACAACAACCGGGGCTTTGGTGTTCGGTACGTCAATTTCCCGCATCGCACGGTAGGAACCGCCGGCAATGTTAAACGGTTCGGCACAAAGTACCGCCGGAACAAACAGTGAAAGAAATGAAAGAAAATATCGGAACATCGGACGAACGAATAAAGGGGAACAGACCGAGTGTATCATAAATTGCCCTTGACTAAAAGCAGTAAAACCAGTACGTTCGGCATAATGAACGGAAAAATTGCCGGTGTTGATTACGGAACGGTGCGTATGGGAATTGCCGTGAGCGATGCCGACCGGATTTTGGCAAGTCCTTACGAAACGTACAACCGTAAAACAGAAAAATTGGACAACGAGTATTTTCTGCGTTTAGTGAACGAAGAGCGGATTACGCAGTTTGTTCTTGGTTTGCCGCTGCATTTGAGCGGAGACATCAGTGAAAAAGCAAAGGAAGTGCTGAAATTCGGCAGCCGTCTTCACGAATTGACCGGCATACCGGTTGATTATGTTGACGAACGTTATACTTCGGTGGAGGCGGAGTATTTACTGCGGGATGCAAAACTGACGAACAAGAAACGCAAAGAACGCCGGGACAAACTTGCCGCCCAAATGATTTTGACAGCGTATATCGAACGCGGCTGCCGGGGCGAAACCATTGGAGGGGACTTCTGAAAACTGTCTTTTTGTTTGGAGGTTTTTGGAACCTCCCTAAATAATTTTATAAATTTTGCCGATGTCGGTTATATGGAACGGATTCCAAGACGCTTATTTTGTTTATCGCTGCTTGCCGCTTTGCTGACAACGTTCGCCGGCTGTCAGTCCGGGCTGTTCACTGCTCTATACCTCATCAAAGGTACTGACGTAAAACCGAAGTACGACATTCTGCGCAAAGGCGAAAAACGCGTTGCCGTCGTGTGCCGGTCGCTTGCGTCCAATTCCTACGAAGTTCAAAACGCTCCCCGGCTGATTGCTGCCCAAGTTAGTAATTTACTGTATAAGAACGTTCAGAACAAAAAACTGAAAGTGGTCGAACCGGCGAAAATCGAAGCATGGCTGGACGACTGTAATAATGATTTCGACAACTTCGTTGAAGTTGGACGGGACAAAAGCATCGAGGCGGACATCGTCATCGGCATCGAGATTTACGGTTTTCAAATTCGCGACCCGCATTCGCCGTATATGGTGCAGGGAAATTGCCAGTTAAACGTCAAAGCATTCGACTGCAAAACCGGCGAAGTGCTGGCATCGGAGAATCTGACGGTTATCGACCCGCCGAATATGCCGATTTCCGGCGGACCCGGCTTGGAAACGGCATTTCGTCCGCAGTTCATTCAGGTTGTTTCGCAGCAAATTGCGATACTGTTTCACGACCACGACCCGAACAAATCGCGGCGGATGGATGCCGATAACCTCGAAATGCACCGGATTGAAAATTAGGGAACTACATACTTGACTCCCCACTATTCCAGATTTGGTGAAACAATCTAAATGTTAAAATACGCAAATTTTATCTGCTTTACCACGTAAACCGGTTTGCAATCCAATAATCGCTGTTTTGTCTAAATTGACAGCAATATACCCTAATTACTTATAACATTGATTTTGAAGTGGTGGAAGTTTTCAGTGATTCGAGTGCGTAGTTCTTCCGTCCATTTCTTTCGACAGCGAAAGAAACTTTTACACGCCTCCG
>JAISJZ010000112.1 GCA_031261125.1 Planctomycetaceae bacterium
CTGCCAGAGTATCTGCCGTTTCACCGCTCTGGGTCAATGCGAACAGCAGTGTGTTTTTGTCCAACGGCGGGTTCCGGTAGCGCAGTTCACTGGCATATTCTACTTCGACAGGAATCCGCGACAGCATTTCGATTTGATATTCGCCGACGAGTGAAGCGTGCCAACTTGTGCCGCACGCCGTCATCATAATTCGTTGTACGGAAAGGAGTTGCGCCGCCGACAGGTTTAAGCCGCCGAACTTTGCCGTTGCCGAATCGTAATCAAACCGCCCCCGTAAAGTGTTGCGAACTGCCTCCGGCTGCTCGAAAATCTCTTTGAGCATATAATGTTCAAAACCGCCCTTGTCAACCTGCGACGGGTCAATGTCAAGGACTTCAATGCGGGGTTGAACGGTGCCGGTGTCCCGATGATGCAGCGAGTAATCTGAAGCCGTGAAACACACAACCTCGTGGTCGGACAGCGTAATAATCCGGTCAGTATAACCGGCAAGCGTTGCCGCATCGCTGGTGAGAAAACTTTCGCCTTTGCCGATGCCGAAAATCAACGGACTTCCGAACTTCGCCCCGACCATTATATCGGGATAATCCCGGAACAGGATGGCAAGCCCGTAGGTGCCGTGCAACTGCGACAGCGTTAAATTGACAACACGAAGAATTAAGTCCTCCGCTGAAAGAGTTTTGGATTCTTCTTTTGCTTGTTCTTCTTTCAGGTAGAACGCTAAGAGATGAGTAATGGACTCCGTGTCGGTTTGAGTGGTAAACCGGATCCCTTTCTTCTGCAATTCGTTTTTGACGGTCTGGTAATTTTCGATAACGCCGTTATGCACAACGGCAACAGCACCGTCGAAACTGATATGCGGATGAGCGTTTTCTTTTGTCGGTAAGCCGTGCGTTGCCCAGCGGGTATGCCCGATACCGGAAAAAACGCCGTTTAGCCCGGCCGCTTGCAACGGTTGGAGTTGCTCTTGAACAAGTTTGTCCAGAACGTCGATACGACCGGGCGTTTTGACACAGCGGATTTTTTTGTTGCTGTCGTTCACGGCAACGCCTGCGCTGTCATAACCGCGGTATTCGAGCATCCGCAGTCCGCGAATCAGAAAATCAACCGGAGGTTGAGAACCGATGTAACCGACAATTCCGCACATAGTGGAAAAAAGATAAAAAAGGCGGGAAAAGTCCCGCCGCTAACGATGTGTAATTTTAATGTCCGCAACAGCAGCAACCGCTCTTTTTCTGCTGGAGCGATGCGCGGCAACCTTCGAGTTGTCCCGTGCTGCCGAGTTTGCCGTTTTTGTGAATGATGTACTCGGCATACGCCTGCATAAATTCCTTGCCTGCCGGACGCAAATCGAAATCTTCCGGCTTGTCGCGGAAATGTTCACGATGAATGGCACACCAAACGAGCCGTCCGTCCGTGTCGATGTTGATTTTCGTAACACCGAGTTTCGCTGCGGGTAAATACTGGTCTTCGTTCACGCCGCTTGCATCTTTCAATTTTCCGCCGGCGTTGTTGATACGCTGTACCCATTCGTGCGGAACACTGGACGAACCGTGCATCACGAGCGGGAAATTCGCCGGAACGGCTTTCTGAATCTGTTCGAGAACGTCGAAATGCAAACCCTGTTTGCCGGAGAACTTAAATGCTCCGTGCGACGTTCCAATCGCGACGGCAAGCGAGTCCACGCCGGTTTTCGCGATAAATTCAGCGGCTTGGGCGGGGTCGGTCAACTTTACGCTGCCGACAACGTCTTCTTCAACGCCGCCGAGTTGTCCGAGTTCCGATTCGACAACGATACCTTTGGCGTGGGCTTTGTCAACGACCCGCTTCGTGATTTCGATGTTCTTGGCGAACTCTTCGTGAGAAGCGTCAATCATCACACTGCTGTAAAAACCGCTGTCAATGCAGTCGTAGCACGCTTCTTCGGTACCGTGGTCAAGGTGAACGGCGAAGACCGCTTCGGGGAACACAACATCAGCGGAGCGGATGAGTCCTTCGAGAAACCGTTTGTCCGTGTAGGAGCGTGCGCCGCGGCTGATTTGAATGATGAACGGAGCGGACTTGCTGTTGTCGGTCGGGTCTTCGTTCTTGACGGTTTTACCGAGGTTGCCGCGGAACAAACCAACGATTTGTTCGAGGTTGTTGATGTTGTACGCCCCGATGGCATATTTGCCGTAAGCGTGTTTGAACAGGTCTTTCGTGGTAACGATGGACATAGGAAAAAATGGGTAGCAGGTAAGTCAGCCGGTTTTCCTCTGGAAACCGCGTGCCGCCATTATAACACAAACGGGGCGGGATTAAAGCCCCCTGCTGTCAAGCCGTCCGGCTAAATGTCTTTATTCAGTTTATACTCGATACTGTCCGCTAACGCAATCCAACTTGCTTCAATCACATTCTCGCTCGCCCCAATCGTTCCCCACGTCCCGTCTTTATCCGCACTGTCAATTACGACCCGCACCGCCGCCTCCGTCGCCGCCTCGGAATTCACGACGCGAACCTTAAAATCAACCAAGTGCATCTCTGCTAACGCCGGATACAACGGTTCCAACGCCTTCCGCATCGCTGCATTTAACGCACTGACCGGTCCGTCGCCCTCAGCAACTTCATAACGCACTTCTCCGTTGATTTGCAGTTTCACATTCGCCACCGTTACTAACACCCCGTCTTCGTCCGCCTGAACGTAAACGTGATAGCCGATCCGCTTGAAATGTTCCCGATAAGTATCCGTACATTTGCGGACTATCAAACCGAAAGAACCGTCCGCCGTTTCGTATTGATAACCCTTGTTCTCTTTGCATACCACTTCGGCAAGAATCTTTTCAATCGTTTCGCTGCCCAGTTGTAAATTCAGCCGCTTTGTTTTCGCCGCGATGTTCGACCGCCCCGCCAGTTCGCTGATAAGAATCCGCCGCTGATTGCCGATGCTTTCCGGTGCGATGTGTTCATACGATGCCGTGTTCCGGGCAATACCGCTGACGTGCATCCCGCCCTTGTGAGCAAACGCGCTTTTACCGACAAACGGACTATTGTTCGGTATCTGCCAGTTAAGCATTTCATAGACGTACCGGGACAATTCCGTCAGACCGGCAATCGCGCCGTGTTTCAAAACGGAGAATTCCCCTTTCCGTTTCAACGCCAAGTTGGCAGCAATGGTAATCAAATCGGCATTGCCGCAGCGTTCGCCGACCCCGTTGATTGTTCCCTGTACCAGCGAAGCACCGGCATCAACAGCGGCAAGCGAATTGGCAACGGCAAGCCCGCAGTCATTATGAGTGTGAATACCGACGGCAGTTGGCAGTGAGAGGGCAGCGCGGACACCGGCGGCAATTAAGTCCGGCATCGAACCGCCGTTCGTGTCGCACAACGACAGCATTTCCGCACCGGCTTCGGTCGCTGTTTTCAGCACTTGCAGCGAATAATCGGGTTCATCTTTCCATCCGTCGAAAAAATGTTCTGCATCGAAAAATACCCGCCGGTTGTGTTTACGGAAAAATTTCACCGTTTCGGCAATCATTGCCAAATTTTCGTCCAACTTTGCATTAAGCACTTCGGCAACCTGAAATGCCGAGGACTTGCCGACGACGGTAATTATTTCAGAGCGGGAATCAACCAGAGAAAGGATACCGTCATCTTTGTCAGGTTTTAAGCCCTTGCGGCGTGTCATTCCGAAGGCGCAAACTTTTGCCGAAGTAAGCGGGTTGGCGTAAACGTGTTGAAAAAACTGCGCATCTTTTTCGTTGGAACCGGGAAAGCCGCCTTCGATGTAATCGAAGCCGAGGGAATCAAGTTTTTGGGCGAACAGGATTTTATCTTGCAGCGAAAAACTAACGCCTTCGGCTTGGGAACCGTCGCGCAGCGTGGTATCGTAAAGTTGAATGGTACGCATAACAAAGGATAGAGATAGATTAAATGAACTTAACAGTTACATCGAGTAATACCGTGTTTTTTTTCTGTTCCGGCACCCAACGAATATACTGGCAAACGGCAGGAATCAGCAGCGTATCACCGCGATTTAACGTTTCAATGCCGTCCGGGTCGGCTGCCCGACCGGAAACGACCGATTCCGCAAACCGCCGTCCCGCCGTAAAAACAGCATCGGCACTCCCTTCCAAGACCGTCCAAATATGGCACCGTTCGTCATTGTTCCACAGTATCGGTTTGTCCAGCGTCCATCGGTCAAGAGAAAACCAAGGAGAGTCAAGCATTTGTTCACAGTGCTTGTGTTTCGCTCTAACGGGCTGTTCGGTTCTGATGGGGAACGTCGGCGTATGAATGGACTGAATTCCGGGTTCCAAATGCAATTCCCGCGGATTGCCGTTCGCGTCAAGCCGATTCCAGTCAAAAAGGCGGAATGTCAAATCGCTGACCGTTTGCACTTCCGCAACAAGAATTCCCGCCCCCAAAGCGTGAACTGTTCCCGCCGGTATGAAAAAACAATCGCCCTTTCGGACATTAACGCGGTTCAAAAATTTTTCCCAGTTTCCCTGACGGATTTGTTGCTCCAATTCCTCTTTACTTTATTTCCTGCCGGTACCGAGATACAGAAAACTGTCCGGTTCGGCTTCAGCAACGAGCCAGCACTCGTTCTTTTCGTTATCGTTTAACTGCAATTTTTCGATGGTTTCAATGTCGGGATGAACCTGCACGGACAGCGTTTGTTTCGCGTCGAGATACTTAAACAACAGCGGAAACTGTTTCGGCGGTACATCGGAATTTACTGTTTCTTGTCCGAAAAGTTTGGTCGGGGCATACTGAACAATGTCGTTGAGCGTTGTACCGCGGAGTTGACCGTTTTTCACAACACTCTGTCCGTGCGGATGGTCGGTAACTTCCCACGACTCGGCAGTACAGTCCGCTTCCGAATTCATCGAACGGTTGAACAATTCCTTCAACCGGCTGCCGCCCCAGAGGTAATGTTTATAAACCGGTTCAAAACGAAATGGATACAGCGGATTAGTTTGAAAAAAATCCGAAAGACCGGACATTGAAAATAAATGATGAATAATATAGTATTTAGCCGAACGGCTGCACCGCCGCTTACCGAAAACATTGTACAATGTCCGAACCGGAAAGTCAATCATCAGAGAAGACCTCTGTTGACACGTTCGCCAGTGATGATTTGATACCGCATCCGAGTACCGATGCGGCAGCGGTACCGGAGTTGACCGGCTCGTCCATAGTTTCCGGTACACTGCCCGTCGGAACGGTACTCGGCGGCAATTACACGATTGAAGGATTTATCGGCGGCGGCGGAATGGGACGCGTTTATCTGGCAACCGATACCGCCCTTGACCGGAAAGTTGCCGTCAAGATTCTTCCTAAAAAACGGGCTGGCGAACAAAGTACCGTTGCCCGGTTTTTGAACGAGGCAAAGTCCGCCGCCCGGCTAAATCACGAACACATCGCCCAGGTATATTTCACCGGAGAACATTTGGGGCTTCCCTACATTGTTTTTGAATACGTTGAAGGCACGAATGTCCGAACACTCATCAACGAAAACGAACCGTTTCCGCTGCCGCAGGCGTTGAATTACCTGATTCAGATAGCCCACGCCTTGGCACACGCGGCGGAACACGGTGTTATCCACCGGGACGTAAAACCGTCGAACATTCTGATTACACCCGAAGGACGGGCGAAATTGATAGATATGGGGCTTGCCCGGCTGCTTGACCCGTCGGAGGTGCGCGACGACTTGACGGCAAGCGGCGTAACGCTGGGAACATTTGATTACATTTCGCCGGAACAGGCACGCGACCCCAGAGCGGCAGACATCCGCAGCGACATTTACTCGCTCGGCTGCACGTTTTTCTTTATGCTTGCCGGCCGTCCGCCGTTTCCCGAAGGAACGGTCTTGCAGAAGTTGTTGCAGCACCAAGGCGATGAACCGCCGGACATTCGGGCGTTTCAGCCGAAGATTCCTGCCGAAGCGGCATTGCTCATTCAAAAGATGATGGCGAAAGACCCGCGGCAGCGGTTTCAAACACCGGAGGCGTTAATCAAAGCCCTCGTTCAGGTTGCCGAAATGACGGGCTTGCAGCCGGCGGGTCCCGGAAAACTCGTCTGGGTGATGCCGAATATGCGGCAATCCTCGGTGCTGCTCAAACACTTGCCGTGGTTCGCTTCGGTCGGCGTTCTGCTGCTTGGCTTTGCGCTGATGAGTATCGCATCACAGCACAAAGGGTTGGAAATCCCGGAGTTTTCCGACGAAGAATACGATTCCGCTCTTCCGCCGCTGATGGCAAAAGAACCGGAAAGCAGCCCGCCCGCCCCGGAAGTTAAAAGGGAAAAAGCGTCATTAGCGGCAGTGTTTCATTCCGAGCCGTACTCTGAAAACGGATTGCACAAACAACTGCCGTTTCTGTATGCAAATCCTACCGGCATTAAACCGGCTTCTTTGTCGGTACTGCCGGATGGAAAACGTACCGGTGCCGGTATCGGCAGTGCCGGCGGCATAGCAGGACGGCTGAATACCGTATTTAGCCGGACGGTTGCGCCGCCGATGCCGTTTGTGTTGAGTGTGTTAACACAGCCGTCGGCAGCACCGGCTGCGGTACCGAACTTGTGTGTTGACCCGACAGGAGGAACGCCCGGAGCATACAAAAGCATTTCAGCGGCTCTTGCGGACGTGGGCAACAAAGCGGACAAGCAAACCGTGGTGATTGAATTGAAATGGAATAATGCTGTAAGGACTGAACCGCTGACGTTCACCGGCAAAAACGTTCGGTTCACCGCCGCAAAAGGTTATTATCCGGTATTGCTGTTTGAACCGTCCGAAACGGATACGGCATCGTCCCGTTCCCGGAATAT
>JAISJZ010000155.1 GCA_031261125.1 Planctomycetaceae bacterium
CTAATACAGCGAATTCCAACAGTGGCGGAACGTCTATCAACGGAGCGACAAGCACAAGTTATGTTCCGCCAACGGCAACTGTTGGAACGAAGTATTACTATGTTGTGATTACCAACACAACCAACGGCGGCAGTGAAACTGCGGCAAGTAGCACAGCGGCAATTACGGTGAATGTTCCTGATGTTGTTGCCCCCGCAACACCTTCTATTACAACCCAGCCGCAGGGAGCAACTTACATACAGAACAGCACCGCCGCCGCGCTAACGGTGGCGGCAACCGCCAACGGAACGTTGTCGTATCAATGGTATTCTAATACAACGAGTTCCAACAATGGCGGAACGTCTATCAGCGGAGCAACTTCGGCAAGTTATACTCCGTCAACGGCAATTGTCGGAACGAAGTATTATTATGTTGTAATCACAAACACAACCAACAGCGGCATAGCAACGGCGGCGAGCAATACGGCGGCAATTACGGTAAATGTTCCTGATGTTGTTGCCCCCGCAACACCTTCTATTACAACCCAGCCGCAAGGCACAACTTACACGCAGAACAGTACCGCCGCCGCGCTAACGGTTGCAGCGACGGCCAACGGAACGCTGTCGTATCAATGGTATTCTAATACAGCGAATTCCAACAGTGGCGGAACGTCTATCAACGGAGCGACAAGCACAAGTTATGTTCCGCCAACGGCAACTGTCGGAACGAAGTATTACTATGTTGTGATTACCAACACAACCGACGGCGGCAGTGAAACTGCGGTAAGTAGCACAGCGGCAATCACGGTGAACGTCCCGTCAACACCTGCAAAACTTGAAAAGCCGACCGGTTTAACCGCAACGGCAACCGAAAGCAACGTGAAGTTAACGTGGAATGCCGTTGACGGTGCTGCCGCCTACTACATCTACCGCTCTGCTGACGGCGGGGAAACCTACATACAGGTTTCCACCCGCTTGGCGAAAAACTTCAACGGAAAGACACCGTATTTTGACGATGCCGCCGTTGAAAACGGTTCGTACATTTATGCTATCCGGGCTTATGATGCCAAACTTGCCAAAGACACCCGCTCTGATGAGGTAACGGCAGCGGTAACCGTTAATGCGGCGAAGTTGGCAAAGCCGACCGGTTTAGCCGCAACACCAACCGGAAACGGTGCAAAATTGACGTGGAACGCCGTTGACGGTGCCGCCGCCTACAAAATATACCGCTCCGCCGACGGCGGTAAAACCTACACGCTGGTTTCCACCCGTTTGGCGAAAAACTTCAACGGCAAGACACCGTACTTTGATGATACCACTGCCATTAACAGCGGTTCGTACATTTACGCTATCCGCGCTTATGATTCTTCGCTTTCCAATACGACCCGCTCTGATGAGGTAACGACAGCGGTAATCATTGCGGCAAAACTGGCAAAGCCGACCGGTTTAACTGCAACGGCAGTCGGAAACGGCGCGAAGTTAACGTGGAACGCCGTTGACGGTGCCGCCGCTTATTATATTTACCGCTCTGCTGACGGCGGCAAAACCTTTGTACAGATTTCTACCCGGTTAGCGAAAAACCTGAACGGTAAGACACCGTATTTTGACGACACTGCTGTTGGAAGAGGGTCGTACATTTACGCCATTCGCGCTTATGATTCTTCTCTTTCCAATGTTACCCGCAGCGATGCCGCTATGGTGAACGTAACGGTTTAGATAGGTTCAACGGGCGGGATTGTGTGAATCCCCCGCTGTTCCCTGTTCCCGGTTGATTCAAAGTTTACTCGTTGAAAGTGTTCACGCCGCTTTGATTTTCTGTATAAACATTTTCAGTAAATCATCCGCCTGTTGAGCGGTCATCATTTTTGCATCGTACCGCAGAATCAGCCGCAAACGGTCGGCATATGTCAACGCCGAAAACGAAATCTGCGTACCGTGCCGAATCGGAGGACTTGCGTCAATGGATTCTAAAATTGCCGCCCCGGCTTTAATTTTACCCTCTTCGTTCCGCGGCAGCGGCACATCTTTGAAAATCCGCCCCAAGTTTGACAACACCGCCGTTGCCCGGCACCGCTTCCGTTTCACCGCCCAAGCAATACCGCCGGGAAACATTCGGCACAACCGTAGTCCGAACAGCAAGACGTGTTTCTGTTCCGTCCGTTTAATCCATTCCATTTCACGGTGAACACTCCGCAAAAGTTTCTCTTTGTTTAGTCCGCTGCGGGGACGGCGGTCGAGAAATACCATCGTTACCGTATTCGATGCCGGTATGCCTTGATGTTTTTCCGTCCGCAAATTCATCGGCACCGAAATTCGCAGCAGCGGATTGCCTTTATCCGAAATGTTTTGCCTGCGCCAATCGAACAGCGTTAAAAACAAGTTGTGAACAAGCAAATCATTGACCGTGATTTTTTGGTCTTTCGCCTGCCGGAAAAAATACTTCGTTTCCTTCGGCGTTAATTCGGCAGCAATCACCGCGGGAAATTTCGGCGTATCTTTTAGCGGCGGAACTTGTTCTGCCGAATTATTTTCGCCGCTGACATCGGGAACCAGCGGTGCCGGTTGCTTCAACAGCAGTTGCCGGGTCGTGATTGCCGTATCGAAATAGTACCGGAAATACTTGTACAGCGTCAATCCGCTTTTACCCCGCAGCGGAAGCAGGGCAGGATTGACTTCACGCCGCTTAAACGGTTTCGGATTGAGCGTCTTTTCCTGATATTTATTGGCGTATTCCGTCAGAATATCGCCGACGATTTCCATTTCGCCGATACCGTCCGACACAGAATGATGAAATTGCAGCAGAATACTAAAACCGGTTTCATTGTCGGTTGCATAAACCTTAAAACCGGGTTCCTTAAACAAGTTAATGGACTCAACGGACGGATAACCGGCGGCACTTACCTCTTCGGAGTAATAAGCGGACGGCGGCACTTCGGATTCGTCCCATACGAACCGGAAACGACCGGCTTTTTTGACGATGCTGCGAAGCATCGGCTGACGCTGAATAACGTCAGCAATAGAATCAGCCAAGAGCCGAATGTCGAGCGAACCGGTGAAATGCAAAAGACGAAACGAGTCCATCGGATACGACGGACTGTCGTCTAAAAACATATATTCTTCAAACGGCGTGAACGGAAGCGGCATCGCCGGAAAATCCTTATTATCTATCCTTACGGAATGACTGCAACGGCACCGCCGACAGCAGCGGCTTCAAAAGCGATTGCCCGAACGGAAATCGGGAACGGGTCAAGCATATACGGTGAACAGTTACCGACCCGGTAATGCCCCAGTGTATAAACACATTCGTTCGGCGGTGTAATACCCATCTTGTACGGCAGCAGCGGTACGGCTGCGAAGAACTTCGCCCCGGAAATTACCGGCTGCAACACCGGACAAATGCTGTGTCCGTAGCGTTCGAGTTGAACGTCTTCAAAGTACGCGGCTTTGGTACAAACCGCAGACGCTTTCCATTGAAAACACGTCCGAACAAAGTGCCGGCCGGTATAAGACGTGGTGATGAGCGGACATTCCTCCGGCAACGCACCGCTGCTCGGACGGATGTCAACGGAAATATCCCGAATGGACTTAAATCCGGCTTCATCGGGACAGGGGATTCCTGTGCCGGTTTTCGTTTTAGCAGCGGTTTCTTGCGCCGGTTGCGGAGCAGCAGGAATCGGTACCGGCACCGGTGTTGTCGCAAACGCCTTTTCTGCCGGTTTTTCCGCGGGTTTCGCAATGGGCTGTGTGGCTGAATCCGTGTAGCGGTTATTCGCCTTCGGCGGTTCAACCGGTTTCTGTTCTTTCGGCTCACTGACCGCCGTCGGTGCCAAAGTTGGTTCCAGCGTTGCACCGCCGGGAACTGTCTTGGATTGCGGACGCAGTTCGGGATATATGGTGTCCCGCTGTGCCGGTGTCAGCGGCGTAGTTGCCGGTTTCGGCGGCAGTACCGGTTCCTGATACTGAACCTGCCGAACCACAGACCGGACGGGACGAGCGTCTTTCGCCGGCAGCCGTTTCCATTGCAGATTTTGCGAAACGGCAATTTCGCCGGTGCTGCTGTCATTCCACCGACCGGTTGTATCGGCGAAAAGTCCCTGTACTGAAAGGACTCCGGCGAGCGTTAACGATAGAACGGTAAAACGTTTAAGTTGCATTAAGCGATGCCTCCTTGCTTTTTGGGGGGAATATATCCTGCTGTACTTTTCGGCAAATCAACGGAATAATCTTTCGCCTTATGCCGAATGTTCTAATTGTTCAGGTTTTAACGGTTTTGCGGGAATACCGCCGATAAACCGCCTGCTAAACTATTGGGGTCTTTCTAAAAACTCCCCAAAGTCCCTATTCTCTTGTGTAATTCGGTGCCTCCTGCGTTATCACAATGTTGTGCGGGTGATTTTCCTTCACCGTTGCCGACGATATACGGATAAATTTCGCTTTCGTCCGTAATTCGTCAATCGTCTTCGTGCCGCAGTATCCCATACCGGCACGCAAACCGCCGATTAACTGATACACAAACGGTCCCAACTGCCCTTTGTAGGCAACCCGGCCTTCGACACCTTCCGGCACCAACTTGTCCGGTGCTGCTCCTTTCTCCTGCCGATACCTATCGCCGGAACCTTTCACCATCGCGCCTATGGAACCCATACCGCGGTAGGACTTGTATGTCCGCCCTTGATACAAAATCATTTCGCCCGGACTTTCTTCTAATCCGGCAAGCAGTCCGCCGAGCATTACAACGTGCGCCCCGGCTGCGACCGCCTTGGTAATATCGCCGCTGTACCGGACTCCGCCGTCGCCGATGACGGAAATACCCGTGTTCTGTAACGCTTTTGCTGCTCTGGAAATTGCCGTAATTTGCGGAACACCGACACCCGAAACAACCCGCGTGGTGCAAATCGAACCGGGACCGATTCCAACTTTCACTGCGTCAGCACCGGCATCCGCCAACGCTTTCGCTCCTTCTTCCGTTGCCACATTACCGGCAATAACATCAATCGTGTAATTTTTCTTAATCCACTGGACGGTTTCAATCACGTTGGACGAATGTCCGTGTGCGCTGTCAACCGTGATAATATCAACATCCTTTTCGATGAGAGCCGCAATCCTTGCTTCATCGAGAACTCCGACCGCCGCACCGACCCGAAGCCGACCGTATTGGTCTTTGCACGCCCTCGGATACGAACGCATCTTGTCGATGTCTTTAATCGTAATCAAACCAGTTAATTTGCCTCTATCGTCCGTCAGGAGAAGTTTCTCCACTTTATTTTCCATTAAAATCTTTTCCGCCTGTTCCAGCGAAACATTTCCCTTTGCTGTAACCAGGTTTGTGGCAGTCATTACCTCGGAAATTTTTGTGTTCCAATTTTCGTGGAACCGCAAATCCCGGCGGGTCAAAATACCGGCGAGGACACCGCCGTCCTGAACAATCGGTACGCCGGAGACGTTCTTTTGGTCCATCAAATCCTGTGCGTCGCGGACAGTGGCGTTCGGCGGCAGTACGGCGGGCTGTATAATGATTCCGTTTGCCGACCGCTTAACTTTGTTCACCTCTTCGGCTTGCGCTTCGATACTCAAATTCTTATGAATAATGCCGATGCCGCCTTCCTGGGCGAGGGCGATTGCCATTTTGCTTTCCGTTACCGTGTCCATCGGCGAACTGATGAGCGGAATATGCAACTGAATGTTTTGCGTCAGTTGCGTGCTGACATCCGCTTCGGACGGAACAATTTCGCTGTACTGCGGTTCAAGGAGAACATCGTCAAACGTAACTCCGTCGAAAAAATGATTATCCATTGTGCTTTGGGGTTGGAGGCAATGTATAATCCGTTCCATTGTACCAATTTTCGCAGAATGAATCAAGAGGTTCTGTTTTTCAATTTTTCTCTAATTGTTTTCAGCCGGTCGATGAGTTCCGCTTCAAAGCCCCGCGGCACCGGTCGGTAATACTCCTTCTCTACGCCAAGATAATCCTGAGCCGCAACACCGCCGTCGAAATCGTGAGCATACTGATAACCCGTGTGTCCCAACTCCTTGGAACCGCTGTAATGAGCGTCCCGCAAGTGCCGCGGCACCGGAATCATCCGTCCCTCTTCAATGTCCTTCTTTGCTTCAAAAATTGCCGTTGTTGCCGCGTTGCTCTTCGGCGCACAAGCAAGATACAGTGCCGTTTGCGCCAGATTCAGTTGACATTCCGGCAGTCCGACCATTTCGCACGCCGTTGCACACGCAACCGCCAGCGGCAATGCGTGCGGGTCGGCATTACCGACATCTTCACTCGCTAAAATAACTAACCGCCGGGCAAGAAACCGGACATCATCGCCGCCGACCAGCATTTTCGCCAGCCAATAGATTGCCGCATCCGGGTCGCTGCCGCGGATACTCTTTATCAGTGCGCTAATCGTATCGTAATGCGAATCGCCGTCCCGGTCGTAAGCCACTGCCTTCTTTTGAACGGACTCCGCTGCTAATTCACGGGTAAATTCAATCACTCCTCTCTTACGGTCGGGGCTATTATCGGACGACAAGACACCGATTTCCAACGCCGACAACGCCCGGCGTGCGTCGCCTTCGCAAATCTCCGCCAGAAAATCCAGTGCATCTTCATCGAAGTTAATCTTGTACTGTCCTAAACCGCGTTCTTTGTCCGCCGCCGCCCGTTTTAACAGCGTCTTAATATGTTCCGGCGATAACGTTTCAAACTGAAAAATCCGGCTCCGGCTGATTAACGCATTGTTGAGCGTAAAATACGGATTTTCTGTTGTCGCACCGACGAGAATCACGATGCCGTTTTCGACTTCCGGCAAAAGAACATCCTGCTGCGCTTTATTGAACCGGTGAATTTCATCAATGAACAACAGCGTTTTGTGCTGCTGCGTTGACAGCCGCTCTTCCGCTTCAGCAAGAATTTCCCGAAGTTGTTTCACGCCGTCGGACACCGCCGACAGTTGCCGAAACACGCTCTTCGACGCACCGGCAAGAATGTACGCCAGCGTGGTTTTGCCGGTGCCGGGCGGTCCGTGAAATATCACGCTGCCTAACCGGTCAGCAATCAGCAAACGCCGCAGAAGTTTGTCTTCGCCCAGAAAATGTTCCTGTCCGATGAACTCATCGAGAGTCCGCGGACGCATACGGACGGCAAGCGGTTCCGCTTGCCGCCGGTTGCTCTTCTCATCGGCAGCAAATAACGTCATTATGGTTTCCGGTTTCAGTCCAATACAATAGACCTGTTGCGCAACTTAAATTTGTTTTTCGGCGTTCATAATACCGCCTATCAACGACATTCGCAACAGATGTCTCCTGCGTCTGTTGCGGTACGGATACGACATCATCTTAAACGCTTTTATCTTCGCATTAACGTGTTCTATCACGACTCGCTCCGATGATAACTCGTGATTGAGACGAATGGCAAAAAAAAGTCCGTAAAAAAACTTGCAGGAGGACTGAAAAGTGAACATACTCTCTTGATTTTTTATTTTCTTTCCCGTAGCATCGGGGGACTTTTACTCTTTCTAACGGAGGCGGACAATGTTGAAGTACATCGACAGTGAGAAAATGGGACGGGACATTCACGGCTGGCTCGACAGTTATTTTCATTTTTCCTTTGCAGATTACTGCAATCCTGACAATGTTCAGTTCGGCGTTTTGCGGGTCATCAACGATGACCGAGTGCAGCCCGGCAATGGTTTCAATACTCATCCGCACGCCAATATGGAAATCATTTCCTATGTCGTGGACGGTCAACTGACCCATAGCGACAGTATGAAGAACAAGCGGACGCTCTCGCGGGGACAGGTTCAATATATGGGTGCCGGCACCGGCGTGCAAATCCTTACTTATATTAAACGTGTTTAATTTCCCAGTGTCCGCCTCTGTCGCCGCCAATACGCTCAATAATATTCATCTCTTTCATTTTTTTAATCTCTCTTTCGATTGTTCGAGCGGTTGTATTTAGCAATTCCGAAAGTTGTCGAGCAGAAATTGTTTTGTTTGCGGTCATTATTTCTAAAATCTGATTCTGCCTGTCCGACATTTCTCCGACATTTACATCTGCGTTTGCAGGAGCAACAAAACTAATATGTAATTCTCTGTTTTTCAGAATATTGTTTTCTGCAAGAAGCAGGTTTGAAAGAAAGCGGATAAGATAGGCAGAGGGTTTGAGACCGTCAACTTGTTGCAAGCCGATAGCCGTTTGCCAAACATAGCCCTTTTCTTTTTTATTTGGCTCGCCCTGTTTTATGTATTCATCAAAATCGTTCAGCATCGTCATTTCTCCGCCATTGTAACAGCGTTTCGTCTGCCGGTTGTTTTGTTTCTGCTGTATTGTCATTTGAATTTGATTTTCTACTCTCGCTGCTTAACGAAGCAAAGTTTTTATCTGCCTATTACCTATTTTCGCTAACAAGGGAAAGGCGGAAGCCGAGGTACTTGTTCCGGGGCTCCGGCGTGACGTAGCACCGATCCGCCGACCGGCATCCCCTCCGCTATGGAGTCATATGCGCCGCCGCGAAGCACACGGCACGACCCTGATGAAGCACCAATCGGGTCAGTTGTGTCGCCGTTGTAATCTCCATACCTATCACTGTACCATTCATGTATGTTAAAAGTAATTTATGGGGCTGCCTGCGTAAAAATCACTTGTCTAGAGTGTTAAAGTTCAAAGTCTGTAGCCTCCTCTTCTGATCCAGCCGATGTGATGCAGCCGAGGGAGCGTTTTCCAAAAGGGGGCGAAAATGCCGTTGCGTGCAAGGTCAATTTTCGATAAAATAACATTTTTCCCTAACGAACGGATTTGCCATGCCCTCGACAGAACGCCCCGCAGAAAACCTTCAAGACATTTGCCGTCAAATCGACGACGCCAAAAAAGAGTACGATAATCTCGAAATGAAAAAAGGCGAGTCGCTCCGCGATTTTGAATATCGCGTCAAACGCCATTCTGACAAGTTGCTTTCCCTCAAGGTGGCCGAAAAGGTTCAGCGGCAGTTGCTCGAGCAGGGCGCACGCGATGCCGAGGCAGATCTCAAAAAAAAGTTACTGATATTTGAAGAGCCATCTCCGTTCCGCATTCGTGGTTGGCGGAATATCAACATCCTCTTTCCCGGCGGTAACGAAATTCCCATCGTCTCCCGATTTTTTGCAACGAATAAAACACGTTCCCAAAAAGGGAAGGGATTTTATCCCGGTCTTGCCTTGCTCGGCATTTCCGAACGAATTTCTCCGGCAACGCTCGGTCTGCTCGCCAAATCCGCTGCCGCTCCCGGTTCGATACGGGACGCTCAAGCCGCTCTCATCGATCAAGGCACCGACGTTTCCGTCACGAGAATTTCCACCGCCGTTCGTGCCGCCGCCCTTCAGGCAAGGAGTTTGCGGGCAAACGACTCTTCGCTGGAAACACTGGAAATTCAAGG
>JAISJZ010000269.1 GCA_031261125.1 Planctomycetaceae bacterium
CGGTTAATTTATTCATCAGGAAACTTCCAAAAACTATGCTCTGCCATTCATTTTCTTCTCGTTTGGAGGTTCTGAAAACCTCCCGTCATTTTTTTACGATAGCAGCGGCACCGGCAAGAGCGGCGTTGTAGCCCAAACCGGTTTGTAAAATCTGCACCGACGGATTCGCACTTTGAAAAAGGTGTTTATTAAATGCTTTTTCAATGAACGGCTGAAACACATCGAAACTCTGCATCACACCGCCGCCGAACACGACCGCTTCTAAATTCAACAAGTTGACGGCATAACTTGCCGCTATGCCGAGCAACGTGCCGGCTGTTTCAACAACGGACAGTGCCGTTTTACTGCCGCAACGGGCTAATTCTATAATTTCCTTCGCCGTGATGTCCGGCGGCGCATCCGGCAGCGTTTGTTTGTACCGGCGGACGATTCCCGGTCCGGCGGCTTGTGCTTCCAAACAGCCGCGGTTGCCGCAGCCGCATTGAAACGCTGATTCCTCATTTGTTACAACGCCGAAGTGTCCGATTTCCGCTGCGGAACCGAAATGCCCGGAATACAAATTACCGTTCAGTATCAAACCGCCGCCGACACCATTACTCACAGTAACCCACAAAAAGTCGTTCAATGTTTTGCATACACCAAATTTTTTTTCCGCTAATGCACAGGCATTGACATCATTTTCGATAAACACCGGTTTATGATACCGCTCTGAAAGGACAGCGGCAATCGGAAAGTCACTGATGCCGGAGAAACACGCATAGACCCACAAACCGCGTTCAGGGTCTGCCAATCCCGGTATTGTAACGCCGATGTTCTCAAATTCAACCGGCTGAATCCCCACAACTACTTCATCAATCAGGGTAAGCAGTTGTTCTTTGGTGCAGGAAGGTTCCAGTTTTCGGAAAGCCGGCATACCGAGTTCAATGCGGTCACCGAACACGTCAACGGCTGCGGCGATTAACTTGGAACCGCCGATGTCAAGAGCAAGCGTTTTCAACGGAGTGATTATTTTTTCTGTTGTTTTCCGGTATCGCCTTTGGTCTTGAAGAACGAAGTGGTCGGCGAGCCGTCTTTCGCGTCTGCTGCACCGCTGATAACCGTCGCACCGGTTAACCTCTTCGTTGTGAATTCGTACCGTCCGAAAATCATCCGACCGGCACTGGTTTGCAAGACGCTGGTTACCGTTACCACTGCCTTGTCGCCGACGTGTTCGCGTCCGTTGTCAACGACAACCATTGTGCCGTCGTCCAAATAGCCGATGCCCTGACTTGCTTCTTCGCCGCTCTTCACAATATCGACATCCAACTTTTCACCGGGCAGGAATACCGGTTTCATTGCGTTCGCCAAATCGTTCAGGTTAATGACCTCCACACTTTGAATTTTCGCTACCTTATTTAGGTTATAATCGTTTGTAACGAGTTTTCCTTCAAGGTGTTTCGCCAACGCAACGAGTTTCAAATCGACGGGCTGCCCACGGAACTCCGGCAGGTCGGTATCGTCAATCTGAATGTCGATGCCTTTCATTTTTTGCAGACGGTTCAAAATGTCAAGTCCCCGCCGTCCCCGCACCCGGCGGCTTCGGTCGGAACTGTCGGCAATGCGCTGTAATTCATTCACGGCAAACCGCGGCATTATCAGTTGACTGTCGATGATGCCGGTCTCCATTATATCAGCAATACGTCCGTCGATGATGACACTGGTATCCAAAATCAGCGGACGATTGCCTTTCAAGTTTTTACGGAATTCAACGTAAGGGATAATGAACCGGAAATCGTCGCGGGTTTGTATAAGAAAACTGACGCACAAATAACACAGGACGGCACCGATAACCAGTAAAACGTTCGTCCGGCTTTTCAGGTGAATCGGGTCATCGCCCTGCGGCAGAAGCGGCGTAATGGCGAATCCTACGGCGGCGGTCAAAAGGATGCCAACGAGCAGGCCGAAGTAAATGGACGAAATCCAATCAACTCGTTTTTTCGGAACGAGCATATCGGCGATGATGGTGAAAATCGACAGCATAAAAATACCGCCGAAGACCGCCATTCCAACGATGCCGGAACCCGAATCCATCAGAACGCCGGACGAAATGACGGTAATGCCGACACCGGTGGAAACGAGAATGAATAAGCAGCGGAGTATTAAAAGTCCCATAACAAAGAGGGCAACATATATTTACCTATACAACCTAATGGTATTCTACCTTAAATTGTGAGAAATGAAACAAGAGCACCGGCAAAATCCGGTTCGTTTTTGAACTAAACTGACGATTATGGCAATTACAGGGATTATTCTGCGATTTTCGTTACCGTTTGGGCAGAACTAACGGCAAGTTTTTCCGGTTGAACGGTCAAAGCGGTTTGCGTTCCGTCAGCGGAGACGGTCGCAATGGTGTTCGTTTTCGATTCCAAATTTTGAAAGGCGGTTTGGCGTGTTTCGGCAATCGGAACATCGCTGGAAACATTCGGGGCATTCCATTCGGCGGCAACTGCCGGTGCGGGTGTCCAGGCAGCAGCGGTTTTTTCCATCGGAGCGGCTTCTGCGGTCGGCGGAACGGCACTGTTCGGCAAGGGTGCGCCGACCGGACTGGTTGTACCGGGCGTTACTGCTCCGGGATAGACCGTTGCCGGACTTTGCGGGACATACACGCTTGGCGTTTGTCCGAGATACGCGGCTTGGGATGAGAACGTTGCCGGCGGCGGTGCTGTTTGCTGCCGATTCATTGCAAACGGATTCAACGGCTGCCGACCGTCGCTGCGGCAACCGGCAAAACCTAAAACGATGCAAATTATAAAGAAAAAGCCGGAACGTGTCATTGGAATAATGGTGGGAGTTTCTAAAAACTTTTTTTAGAGTACCCGAATAAGGTCCAGCCGCTTCAGCGGCGTATTTCTGCGGTATAACGAAAGTCAACGGTTTTGTCCAGAGTAATTTACACCAAAAAAACGCACTGTGCCGGATTTTCTTCGTATTTAACAAAAAAAATCACTCTTTTTCTCCTAATTATCTTGATTTTCCGCAACAATCGGTAATAATGGAGCCGGAGCGTATTTTATCCCTTTTTTACGCACGCCCCGGTGTTGCGTTACTTCACTTCTTATGTCTGAAACAACCGTTAAACCTGCCGCATTGGCTTATCCGCGATTGGCACTCGCTTATTTTCTTCAATTCGCTATTTGGGGCAGTTGGGCGGGTTTCGCCCTGTCTGCTTATGCCGACGGCACTTTGAAACTGCCCGGCTTGCAAATTGGCTGGCTCTTTGCGGCTATTCCCCTCGGTGCCATCATTTCGCCGCTGTTCATCGCCCCGATTGCTGACCGGTATTTTTCAGCACAGAAGGTTGTGGCACTGCTGCATCTATTCGGCGGATTGGCGTTTGCGGCTGCCGGTCTGGTTTGTCAACAAAGCTCGCTGCACGGCAATACGTTCTTCTACGTGCTGTTCGGACTGATTCTCTTCTCCGGTATCTGTTATATGCCGACCATTGCGCTGGTCAATTCGATTGTCTTTAAGCACTCCAAAGAAGGTTCTGCCCCCTACGTTTTCGTTTTCGGCACTTTCGGCTGGATTGTTATTAACTTGGTCATCGCCGCTTTGCCGATAACACAGCCGTACTTTTTCTATGTCGCGGCGGGCTGTGCTGTCCTTTTGGCGTTATACAGTTTAACGCTGCCTGACACGCCGCCGAAAGGTGCGCCCGCTGCCGGTGAAAAGAGCGATGCCCTCGGTCTCGGTGCGGTCAAACTGCTCTTTACCGATTTCAGTTTTGCGTTCTTCGTTTTCGTTGTGTTTCTCGGCAGTATTCCCGCTTGCGGCTTTTTCTTTGCTTTCCAAGGGGCATACCTGACGCAGCACGGTTATCCAACGGCATTGGTTACCTTGAACCAGTTCAGCGAATTGTTCTTTATGGCTCTGTTGCCGTTCTTCATTGCCCGCATTGGTTTGAAGTGGGTCGTTGTTTTCGGTTTAGGGGCGTGGGCATTGCGGTATTGGGTCTTCGCCCTCGGCGGCTTTGAGAACTCCGTCGATACGGCGGCCGTCATCGCTTTGCTTTTGCACGGGTTCTGCTACTCGTTCCTGTATGTTGCGGCTTATATGTACGCCGATGCAAAAGCACCTGCAAACCTGAAAAACAGCGTTCAAGGTTTGATGGCATTCCTGCTTCTGGGTGTCGGTCAAACGCTCGGTTCGCTGGGCTACGGCTATGTCAAGGACTTGCCGGAGAACGCACCGGGAGTAACGAAAACCGCAACGGCAAGCAAGACGGCACTGCCCGCTTGGAGCGATGTAAAAGCACAGGATTCTTTCGTGAAATACCTCGACCTCGGCAAACTGGTTGCCGATGCGTTCAAGAAGGAAGACGGAAATAAAGGAGAAGCGAAAACCGATGTTGCCGTTGATTTAAGTACCTTCGACACCGACAAGGACAACAGGTTGTCCATCCAAGAACTGGAAGCGGTGAAGCCGGAGGAATTGAAAACGGCATTAGAAGAAATTGTCAAAATCAGCAGGGACGACTTCGGACTTGACCGTGCCGCTTATCTGAAAGCCCAATCATACAACTGGTACGGCATTTTGGTTGTCACGAAACATTGGAACGGC
>JAISJZ010000278.1 GCA_031261125.1 Planctomycetaceae bacterium
AAAGTATTATCACAAGTATTTGTAAATCGGACACCGGATTATCCGAATCAAACCCTTATTTTTCGCAGTTCCCTTAACAGCAAAGAACAAGCCAATTCCCACCCCTTATTTTCCCTTCAAAACAAACAATACACAACGGCAAAAGGATACATATCTATACAAATTTTACAATACCCGGATTATTTCTTTTCGTTAATCCAATCGGTGTGGAACGGTCCCTCGTTCGGTTTGTCAATCCGCTTGTAAGTGTGCGCTCCGAAGTAGTCCCGCTGCGCTTGCAGCAAATTCGCCGGTAAGTTGGCACTGCGGTACGAATCGTAATACGATAACGCCGTCGAAAATGCCGGTACCGGTATGCCCAAGTCAATTGCCGTCTTCACCACGTTCCGCCACGCTGTTTGAGCGTTCTCGACAATGCTCTTGAAATACGGGTCGAGCAGCAGGTTTTCAAGGTTCGGATTTTTGTCGAACGCTTCTTTAATCCGTTCGAGAAATACCGCCCTGATGATGCAGCCGCCGCGCCAAAGCATCGCAATTTCGCCGAACTTCAAGTTCCAGTCATATTCTTTCGCAGCCGCTTGAAGTTGCACATATCCCTGTGCATAGGAGCAAATCTTGGAAGCATACAGGGCTTGTTGGACTTGCGGTACAAAGTCCGCCGACGGCTTTACTGCCGCTGTTAACGGTTCGTAATGCAGTATCTTCGATGCGTTCACACGGGCATCTTTCATTGCCGAAATACACCGGGCATATACCGCTTCGGTTACCAGCGATGATGGTGCGCCGATGTCCAACGCCAACTGCGACATCCATTTTCCGGTTCCTTTTGCGCCGGCAGTGTCGAGAATCAGGTCAACGAGATACTGTTTCCCCCCGCCGCAGGCGGCTGGGTCTAACACGGTAAAAATATCCTTGGTGATGTCAATCAGATACGAATCGAGTTCGCCCTTGTTCCACTCGGCAAACGTTTCGTGCAACTGTGCGTTCGTGAAACCGAGGGCATTTTTCAGCATCCAGTACGCTTCGCAAATCAACTGCATATCGCCGTATTCGATACCGTTGTGAACCATCTTGACGTAATGTCCCGCTCCTCTTGCTCCAACCCATTCGCAGCAGGGGACGGTTTTGTCCGTTTCACCCGACTGCGAGCGGTTCGGGCTAACTTTGGCAGAAATCGCCTGAAAAATCGGTTTGACAAGTTCCCACGCCTTCTCGGTGCCGCCGGGCATCATCGAGGGACCTTTTCTCGCGCCTTCTTCACCGCCGGAAACGCCGGTGCCGATGTAGAGCAGTTCTTTGGATTCGACAAACTTTGTCCGGCGTTCTGTGTCCCGAAAATGCGTGTTGCCGCCGTCAATAATGACATCGCCGGGTTCAAGCAGCGTGAGCAATTCTTCGATGACGGCATCGATCGCCGCCGACTGCGGATACAGGGCGATTTCCGGTGCCGGTACTGCGTCTTTTGATTGAATCATCAGCATCACCTTCCGCGGACGGGACAGTTTGCTGACAAGTTCTTTCAACGAGTGTGTTCCGACGAGTTTCTCTTCGGAATATGTCGGGCGGTTTACGCCAATGAATTCATCGACTTTCGATGTTGTCCGGTTGAAGACGGCAACGTTGAAACCGTGGTCAACCATATTGAGAACGAGGTTTTGCCCCATAACGGCAAGCCCCATCAGTCCGATGTCGTAGGACATAGCAGGTAGTTGTTAGCGGGAGTTATTAGCCCAAGCCGCTTGCGGCGGGATACTATTATTTCGGGCGGCGGACAAAGCCGCGTCCGTAAAATTTAGCAACGAGTTCGTTCTTTTCGTTCATTATCAAAACATCATACGAACACAACGATTTCGACCGGCTGATGAGTTTCGCTTCGGCAAAAAGCGCACCGCCCGTCGTCGGTTTCATAAACGACAGATTGCACTCAATCGCCACGACCGTCTCCTCCTGCCCGGCATTGCTGGCAACGGCAAACGCAAAATCGCCGAGTGTGAACAACGCGCCGCCTTGCACAATGCCGACCGCGTTAAAGTGCCGCGGTTCGACGTTCAATTTCACTTTGGCGTAATTGACAGCAGCGTCAACAATTTCGACACCGGCGACCTGCGTTGCAAAACGGTCCGCTTGAAACCGTTCCAATATCAGTTCTTTCGTAATTTCCATCTTGTATTTCAAACAGTTTAACCGATAATCAGGATACGCCGATGAACCGGCGGCTAAACGTTTTTATTCCGTATTCCGATGAGCACCGCAGAAGAAACTATTAAACAGCACCTTGACGAAACCCGGCAACTCGTTCGTAAAGTTGACCTGTCGCTGGCGGTACTGACGCTCGTTTCCGTGCTGTTCGGCTTAACGTTCCCCGCGGTACTTGCCGACCAATGGTTTTTCACCGGCGGACTGCCAGGCATCACCCGTTTCGCCGTTTTTGCGGTACTTGTTTTGACCGGTGCTCTTTTCACCCGCCGATGCATTGTACCGCTGTTTGTCAAATCAATCAATCCCGCCTATGCTGCTAATCTTTTGGAAGAAAACGCACCGTTCCTGAAAAATTCTCTCATAAATTGGGTTTTACTCCGCCGGGAACAGCCGGCAGGCGATAAACTCACGGAACGAATACTGGACGGCGTAGCCCGAACGGCAGCGAACGGGGCGGCGCAGATTCCGTCGGAACAGGCGGTTGACCTTCGGGGCTTGGCACTTCGGGGCATTATCCTTGCCGTTCTTGCGTTGTTTTTTATTCTTTACGCCGCTTTTTCGCCGAAAGATCCGCTGACATCGCTTGCCCGGATTGTCCTGCCGTGGGGCAAAATCGCTCCGCCGCAAGCGGTGCAGTTCAAAGACATCAAGCCGGGCAGCGCAACGGTGCGGCAAGGCGAACATTTGACCGTTTCCGCCGAGGTGATTGCCAATAGGAAATTGGAAACGCCGGTCTATGTTGTTTTTTCCACCAGCGACGGGCAGGCGGTTGAACAGCGGGTTCCAATGACGGCATCGCAAGAGCAAAATGTTTTGCGGTTTTCCGTTCCGTTTCCTCCGGGCAAAGAAGGATTCACCAGCAGCATTGACTACTATTTGCGGCAGGAGGACAGCATAAGCAGACCGTTTCATTTGGACGTTAAGCCGGTTGCATCGCTTGAAATTGTTTCACTGAAATACACTTATCCGGCTTACACGGGTTTGAAAGAGGAAACGGTTGAAAACCAAAGCGATATTCGGGCGGTGGAAGGGACAACGGTTGATGTCCGCGTCCGCAGTACGATGCCGGTGCAGCGGATTGAAATGCTCTTTGACGATGCACCGAAACAGCCGATTGTGATGAAAATTTCAGAAGACGGAACCGAAGCAGTTGCCGAACTGACATTATCGTCCGACAAGAACCGGCAAACGCCGACTACGGTACGGCGGTTTTCGTTTCGGGCAATCGACAAGGATAATTTCGAGAGCAGACACAGCGGCGTGTGTCAGATGGAAGTTTTGCCGGATGCAGAACCGCTGATTCAATGGGCGGATACCGATGCAAAGTTGAAAGAAGCGGCACATCTGGATTTGCCGGTGAACGGTTCGCTGGACTTGCCGATTCAAGCGGAAGACCCTGATTTTGCGCTGCGGTACATTCAGTTCTGCGTGGAGTCCGGTAACAAGCGGATTCTCCCGGTCGATTTGCTGGATTCCCCTGCAACGGGACCGACGCAACACAAGGGGGCGGTGAATGTTAAGACAGCGTTTTCACCGGCGAAAAGCAAATTGAGCGAAGGCGATACGGCAGAAATTTGGGCGAAAGCGGTTGATACGAAGTTTCCCGACCCGAACGTTTCGGAAACACGGAAGATTACTGTGAGGATTACTGCACCGCAAAACGAAGAACAAAATCAAGGCGAACAGCCGGAAAATCAGGACAAACAAAACCAAGAAAAACAGGACAAAGGGGAACAAGGACAAAATCAGGAAAACAAGGAACAAGACAACCAGCAAGAGGATGGAGACAAAGAGCAGGAAAAGCAAAACGAACAGAATCAAAACAGCGAAAAGCAGGAAGGTAACAAGCAACAGAACGGAGAACAGCAGAAGGACAGTCAACAAGGGGACGGTCAACAGCAGAACGGTGAAAACTCCGAAAGACAGGAGGACAAGCAAGACGGCAATTCCGGCGGCGGTTCGGACGGACAACAGAACGGAGAGCAAAATCAAGACGGTCAACAACACGGTTCCGGTCAACAGCAAAGCGGAGAGGAAAATAAAGATGCTCAACCGCAGGACAGCGGACAACAAGGCGGCAGTCAACAGGGTTCTGGCGAAAAACAGCAGCCGGTGAATCCTGATACGAATCCGGGCGATGCAATGGAAAAAATTGCCGGACAGATGGAAAAAGAAAAACAGCAATCAGGAAACGGTGAAAAATCCGAAGGACAGCAGGAACAATCCGGCGAGCAAGGGCAGCAAAAACAATCCGGTGCGGGGGAAAAGCAAAAGAGTGAAGAGCAACCGGTTGACAAGAACGACCAGTCGCCGCGGGAGCGGGACGATTCTCTTGACCCGAATTCGCAGCAGCAACGGAACGAAGGGGGCGATGCCAGTGAACCGAAAAATTCTGCCGGAAATGAGAAGTCCGATGCTAATCCTGACAGTTCTGGCGGAAATGAGAAGTCCGATACTAGCCCTGACAGTTCTGCTGGAAATGAAAAATCCGATGCCAATCCTGACAGTTCTGGCAGAAATGAGAAATCCGATGCTAATCCTGACAGTTCTGCCGGAAATGAGAAGTCCGATGCTAATCCTGACAGTTCTGCCGGGAATGAGAAGTCCGATGGTTCTAATCCGGGGCAAACCGGCAGTACCGGCGGCGGGACAGGTTCAAGCATTGAAACGAAAACGGAAGATGCCAATTTGGAATATACAGAAAAAGTAACGAACCTCGTTTTGGAATACCTTGAAGAGCAACTGAAAGATAAGCCGAGCAAGGAATTGCTGGATAAACTCGGCTGGACGAAAGAGGACTTGCAGAAGTTTTACGACAGATGGAAAGCGATGCAGAAAGAAAATGAGCAGCAGGATTCACAGAATCCCGCCCGTCAGGGCGACGATGAAAAATGGAAAGAGGCGTTAAAGAGTTTGGGACTGCGTCCAGCCCGGAGCAAGGAAACGGTACAGCAGTCCAAAGTGAAGGACGATGAAGCAAACGCAACGGAATCCCGGCGGTACGCTCCGCCGAAAGCGTTGGAAAAACGGTTTCAGCAATACACCGAAGGAATCAGCGGGAAATAGCATTACCGCCGGTTAAAATTCAGCCGTTGCCGGGAACGTTTCTTTCCACGGCAGTCCCCAATCACCGATTTCCCGCATAAACGGGTCGGGGTCAAACTGTTCCATATTGAATACGCCCGCTCCGCTCCACGCTCCGGTCAAAATCATCTTCGCCCCCAACGCCGCCGGTACGCCAGTCGTATAACTGACTGCCTGCGCTCCCGTCTCGGCATAACATTGCTGATGGTCGCAGACATTGTAAATGTAATAGTTCGCCGTTCCTTCGCGGCTAACGCCTGTTACCCAAACGCCGATGTTCGTTTTGCCCTTCGTCCGCGGTCCGAGCGATGCGGGGTCCGGCAACAGCGTTTTCAAGAATTGTAATGGAACGATTTCCACATCGGGCAAGCCCGGACGGCTAAAAAGCACGGGGTCAATCCGCGTCATTCCGACATTTTCCAGCACTTTCAAATGCGTCAGGTACGACTGCCCGAACGTCATCCAGAACCGCATCCGTTTCACTTCGGGAAAATACTTGACGAGAGATTCCATTTCCTCGTGGTACAGCAGATACATCTCTTTTTTGCCGACTTCATCAAAGTCGAACACTTTCTTGACTGACAACGGTTCGGTTTCATTCCATTTGCCGTTCTCGTAGTACCGTCCTTTGGCTGATACCTCCCGGATGTTAATTTCGGGATTGAAATTCGTGGCAAACGGATAGCCGTGGTCGCCGCCGTTGCAGTCCAAAATATCCACCGTGACTATCCGCTCAAAGCGGTGCTTTTTAGCGTAAGCAACATAAACGTTCGTTTGACCGGGGTCGAACCCGCTGCCGAGCAGTGCCGTGATGCCCGCCGCTTTGAACCGGTTGTGATATGCCCATTGCTGCGCATATTCAAATTTTGCGGTATCGGGATGTTCGTAGTTTGCCGTATCGAGGTAATGGGTACCGGTTTGCAGGCACGCTTCCATTATCGTCAGGTCCTGATACGGCAGAGCAATGTTCATCACCAGGTCCGGTTTTACGTCTTTGATGAGGGCAACGAGTTCCGGCACGTTATCTGCGTCGATACGGGCAGTATTTATTTTAACCGCCGGTTTTAACCGGTGCG
>JAISJZ010000007.1 GCA_031261125.1 Planctomycetaceae bacterium
TACCACATCGCTGGCATTGATTCCCCGCCGGGCGTTGGCTCGAATGAATTCAACCGCTTCGATAATGATTTTGTCGGTAACTTGCAGAGCATCCGTTGAATAGCGCGGGACAAGATAATCCGCGCCGGTAGTATAAATCGTACCGCTTGGTACTTTTTTGTGCATCAATTGATCGAGAAGTTTTGCTGCCAATTCACCGCTTTTTTCCTTTTCAAGAAGAATACTCGAAAGCGGCGGATACGTCGATTCACACAGAAGTTCGTCGTTGTCAACACCGAGAACCGCAATTTCATTGGGAACCGCGATACCGGCATCGAAACAAACACGGAGAACCTGCCGCGCCCGTACATCAAGAGCGGCGAGAAGCCCGACCGGTTTGGGAAGACGCCGTAACCAACGTACCAACCGTCGGCTTTCGAGTACCCAATCTTCTTTTTCCGCCTCGGTGAGCAGCGGATAAATTGCGCAGTGATACCCGCGCGAGGACAAATTCGTCTGAAATGCGTTACCGCGACGGATGGACCATTCGTGTTCCTGAGCATCACCGACGTAAGCAAAATGCTGAAACTTCTTTTCGAGAAAATGTTTCGGCAGCCATCTTGCCGACCGATTCCTGATTCGATGCCACAATCCCGTAGAGGGAGTTTCGTTTTCTCGTTTTAATCCATTCCGGCGGAGGGTCAATCGCAACGGTGGGAACTCGTGCCAAATTAAAGAGTTTCTGAGCGTTCTGGTCTTGCGGATAGACAATGATACCGCGCAAGCCGTTGTAACGGTTTGATAATAGTTTTTTCTGCTCTCCCGGATAGCCCTCAAGGATGTCTAAAACCCAGGGACCGTGAGTATGTTCGTAACGGATGACCCCGCGAAACATACCACGGCAGGACTTGATGGAGTTCTCCAAAAATAACCGTAACGTGAGGCAGGTTTTTTGCGTAATGAGACATACAAATAACTCTCATAAATCTAACTTGCGCAAAATTACCAATGGAATGCGCATTTTTACGATTGACAATTCAATGGTAGCAAAGTACCCTATTCACACTCAATCCTATTCGTCATAGATTGTAATCGCAGTTGAGTGTTTTTGAAAGGAGATTTACAATGAAGAAGACAACGATTTCCAACAGTGCTGCTTTCCAGACCTCCGAAAGCGTTAATCCAGGTAATTTGGGCAAACGGGGGGGGGGGTAAAGTATTCCCGCTAACGGCGTTCACGCTCGTCGAACTCCTCGTCGTCATCGCCATTATCGGCGTTTTGATTGCTTTGCTCTTGCCCGCTGTACAAGCCGCCCGTGAGGCGGCAAGAAGGATGCAGTGTACGAACACAATGTGAAACAACTGTCACTGTCGTTGCACAATTATCACGACACCTACGAATCGTTCCCGACAGGGGCAGGTCCGCAGCCGTACAAATATTGGGACGGCTGGAGACACAATAGCGCGGGGTATTCGGCATTTTTCTTTCTATTGCCGTTCAATGAACAGGGACTGCTCTATGACAAATACATAGGGGGAATGAGTGCTATATTATGGTACCAACGGCAGCAACCGCGACGCGGGTTGGTCCCTGGGTCGATGGCAACAATGGAGAGTTAAAGGAAGTACGACAAACCATCGTGAGCGGATTTCTTTGCCCTTCCGATTCAAATGGTAAAGCACCGTCGACGGATGATGCCCGAATCAATTACGCAACATGCTACGGAGATTGGGCGGACGCAGGAAGTGTTTGAGGTGACATTGACGGGACGACACCGCAAGGAGATCGTAATTCACGCGGGGTCTTTACTTCCGGCGGTTGTTATTGGCGTTCTATGGCATCAATCACCGATGGAACCAGTAATACCGCTGTTTTTAGTGAAAAAGCGATTGGCGGAGCCGCTGGTATCAGAAAACTTCGGGGAGGAATTGCTCTGGTTTCAGGAAATCCGTTGAACGCTGCGCCAACATCGGCAGCAAGTTGTTCCGTTGCTGCCTGTTTGGCTGCCCGCAGCGGCGATGAATTTAGTTCGGCAGTTTCCAATGCTAATCTTCAAAGTTCCATCTATGTTGGTCGTATGTGGCTTACCGGAACACCAACCCGAACAGGATTTTCTACGATTATTCCGCCGAATGGTTCCAGTTGCGGCAATAGTGCCAGCAGCGAAAGTTCCAGAGCGATAGCGACCGCGACCAGTTATCACCCCGGAGGAGTCCAGGTCGGTCTCGGCGACGGCAGTGTAAGGTTCATTTCCGAAACAATCAATGCCGCAACGAGCGGCGGCGTTGACTTTTGCGTTACAAGCGGCATCTCGCCGTTCGGCGTTTGGGGCGCCTTGGGTTCCATGAACGGCGGTGAATCAACATCACCGTGAAAAGTATTGGGCAGTTGATCGTGGGCAGCGGACAGGTTTTCTATCGATATTATCCATTGTCCACGATCAACGATACTCAATCCACTTTCCACTATCCACCCGACCATGTTCCGATATTTAATTATTTTGATTTTTTTGTTCGTTGGTTGTCAACGGGGACCCTCGCTTCCGCTGGGAATTCCGCCGTTGACGGTTTGCAAAATAACCGTAACGCAAAATGGCGAGCCGCTTGACGGAGCGACTCTTTCACTGAATACCGTTGCAGGAACGGAAAATTGGCGGGTAGTCGGCATCACCGATACCAACGGCGTTGTCGTTCCGTCCACCAATGGTCTTTTTGAAGGTGTGCTGCAAGGTAAGTACAAAATCGTTGTTTCAAAAAAGGAACAGGATGCAAGCAAGCTACCGCCTTCACCGGCAATGGGAGAGCCGGGTTACGAAGAATGGCTGAATAAATACGGCGATAAAATTGAAAAACTGAATACGTATTTTTTGGTTGAAAAACAATACACGTCGGCATCAACCACACCGCACGAAATCGACGTTTCCGGCAAAAAAAGAATCGAAACGGCAATTGATGTCGGAAAAAAAGTCCGGGAAAAAATGTAAAAGGCGATGGTACTGAATACTTGCCGGCCATTTGTTTCAATTATCGTTACAAAAAAACGCTATGAAGAATTGTGTTTTCTTTTTCGCTGCTCTCTTATTCTCTTGTCCGATTTTCGCACAGGAAAACAAGGAACCGGTTGCCGATCCCTATTTAGTTTTAGCACCGGATAGTAAACCGCCGGAAATGATGAGGACCTTTCTCCTCAACAAAATTGCGGAAGCAAAAACTGATTGGCAACAGCGTTACGATCAACTCAAAACGGCGGACGATATTATTCAATATCAAACCGAACGGAAAGAATTTTTTCAACACCAACTCGGCAAAATATGGGACAAAACGCCGCTGAATCCGCAGATTACAAAAACCTTCGATAAAGGAACACCCGGCAAAGACGGGTACCGGGTCGAAATGGTTCTGTTCGAAAGCGCACCGAAATTCTATGTTTCCGCCGCCGTGTTTATTCCTGATGTCACCCGATTCAAACCGCCCTATCCTGCCGTGCTTGTCGTTTGCGGACATTCCGAAATTGGCAAGGCGTATGAGGACTATCAACGGGTTACGGCTTTGGCGGCATCCAACGGTTTGCTGGCGATGTTGGTTGATCCCATTGATCAGGGCGAACGTTCACAGCGTTTGAACGCCGACGGCACACTGGCAGCGAAAAATGTTGCGGCACACAATATCATCGGTGCAGGAAGTATTTTGCTTGGACGCAATACGGCAACGTTCGAATATTGGGATATGGTTCGCGCTGTCGATTATTTGCAAAGCCGGACCGATGTTATCCCGGATAAAATTGGTGTAACAGGAAACAGCGGCGGCGGAACGCAAACGTCGTATATTATGGCATTGGACGACCGCGTTACCGTTGCCGCACCGATTTGCTATCTCTGCGGTTTATACGATTCGATATTTTCCAGGAAGCATCCACAAGATGCCGAACAAAATATTTTCGGTCAACTTGCCTTCGGAATGGATCACGTTGATTATTGCATTATGCGTGCGCCGAAGCCGACACTGCTCGGAACCGTTACGAAAGACGGTTTTCCGGTGGAAGACGCCTGGAAAACCGCCCGAAATGCCAAGCGGATTTATGACCGGTTCGGTTACGCAGAAAAAATGTCGATTATCGATCTGAACACGGTTTGCCCAAAAATCTGCGGGAAGGTTCGGTTCGTTGGATGCTGCGTTGGCTTGCAGGTCGGGATGAACAGATTTTCGAAGCCGATGAGATGCCGGTTTTCGATCCAAACGAATTGACGGCAACGCCGGACGGTGAAGTGATGAAACTCGACGGCGCGAGATCAACATTCGACTTAAACCGGGATTACAATGACGAGTTGCTTGTCCTGCGAACGGCAAAGAATAAAAATCGGGACAAAAACGAATTCGTTGCGAAAATTCGCAAAACCGCCGGTGTTCGTCCGCTTGAAAAAATTCCGGCAGCAACTGCCGAAAGCAAAGGAAAAATTGATATTCCTGAAGAATTTACTGAATCCGTTGCAGCAATCGAACGATTCATCATTAAAACGGAAGGCGGAAAAATTCTTCTTCCGGCATTGAAATTCACGCCGAAAGCGGAATTAAAAGGAATAACAATATTTCTGCACGAAAAAAGCAAGACGGCGGATTTGCCCGGAATTGAAACACTGCTTCGGGACGGTCAAACCGTTTTGACGGTCGATCTTCGCGGTCTTGGTGAAACGCAGGCGGTTGGTGCGGCGTATTACAATCACAACTTATTCGGAACCGACGGCACCGTTTATTACCTGGCGTATCTGCTCGGCAAATCCTACGTTGGAATGAGGACAGAAGACCTTTTAGCCGTTGCCCGATGGCTTGAAACCGAAAAGAT
>JAISJZ010000065.1 GCA_031261125.1 Planctomycetaceae bacterium
ATGAAAAACTCCATTATCTTATCAATACCAAAAATTATGGCAAGTTATTTCCCGCTGTTCCGGCATCAGCACCGATACCGTTATCGCCGAATTAAAAAAAAGAAGCGGACATAAGCAACGTCAACAAAGAATACTTCCAACGCCGCTTACACAGTAAAATCCGCATCGAGATAGACGAGATGGGTAGTTATTGGCAATGTTTATACGGACGGCAATTATGCGTATTACGAAAGAATTGATTCGGACGTATTGGTTGTTTCGAAAAAGAACACGCAGAAGATAGAGCGGAAGCATTTGTCGTTGCGGACGTGGTGCAGTCGATTGGTTCGCAAGGGCATTCGATTTTCCAAAACGGAACAGATGCACAAAATCGTCGTCGGTTTAATTATCAATGTCTGGTTTTTTGGATACCATTGGCTAATTCAATGATTTTAGAACACGACCAAAAAAATTGCTCTTTACCTGCTTGCCGTTTTTTGCTACACTGCGAGGGCATTAAGGATTTTTCTTTGCACGGATGCACTATGAAACGGTTCACCACCTTTATATTTCCCGCTGTTTTTTCCGCCTTCATCGGCGTTGTGCTGACCGCAGGTTTGCCGGTTTTCGCTCAAGTTCCGTCAGTACCGGACAAACTGCCGCCGGGAAAGTTGACACAAAAACAACTGCCGGCAGCGAATCCGCTGCGTCAAAGCGATGAACCGGCAACGGGCTTCGCAACGTCGATGGAACAGCGGAAACAACAGGCAGTCGCCAATGACGAACCGCTTGAACAACTCGTTGAACCGCAAATGTTGAACGAACCGGTGCGCAATTCCCAGCCGATTGCGCAAACGGCAATGGAATCGGAACCGAAACAGCCGCCGAAGATGCAAAAGCCGGCACCGCCGTTTGCGGATTTTCCGAGTCCGCCTGCGGCAAACGGAAGTATCTTGGACAGTACCGGCGGCGACGTGTGGGGTGCAGAAAGCGAAGCGAATCAGGTACAGCGTTCACAAGAACCGCAGCCGAATACGCTGCGTTCGGCACCGTTGTCTGCCGTACAAGTTGAACCGCTGCAACACGCTGCCGGAAACAATACAACGCTGAAACCAAAGGCGGAAAGTCCGTTGGCAAGTGCCGACCCGTTTGCGGAAGTGAGCGAACCGGCAAAGATACCGCCGATTCAGCAAACTCCGATTGCGGCAAAAACGGCTTCACCGGTAAAGCAGCCGTCGGCATCGAAAGACAACCGCTTGCAAACGAACGGGCTAAATAAAGTGAACGAAGGCAGCGGACTTCCGGGACAGTCGGTTCTTGAAGGACCGCAAACAGCGTTTCTGACTGTCGAAAAGGTTCTGCCTGCTGAAGTGAAACTCGAAGAACCGGCGGTGATTCAAACCGTCATTCATAACACCGGACGTTCTGCGGCGAAGAACATTGTTCTAAAAGATAAAATTCCGAAGGGGACAAAACTGCTTTCGACATCGCCGGAAACAACGGCAGCAGCGGACGGCGAACTGCTTTGGCAACTCGGTAATTTAGATGCGAACGAAAAGATAACGGTCGAGATGAAATTTCTGCCGCAGTGCGAAGGCGAAATTGGCAGTGTTGCGAGCGTGAGTTATGCTGTTGAAGCATCGGCGCGGCTGGAAGTAACCCGTCCGATGCTGAAAGTCGAAGTGAAAGCACCGGCAGAAGTACGGCACGGCGAAATCGCGGACATCGAAATAACAATTTCCAATCCCGGAACCGCCACAGCAACAGGGGTTATTCTTGAAGAGTATGTTCCCGACGGTTTGTATCACAAAGACGGAAAAATCTTAGTAAATAAGAATGTTGATACGCTGCGTCCGAAAGAGGCAAAGCGGCTGACGCTGCCGCTGACCTGCACGGGACACGGCAATTTGGTAAACCGGCTCATCGTTAAAGCGAACGGCAATTTAACCGTTGAGGAAAAAACAACGATTCGGGCGTTGTCGCCGATTTTAGAATTGGGCATTGCCGGTCCGAATCAGCAGTTTTTGGAACGGCAGTCGGCGTACCGGCTGACCGTTGCAAATAAAGGAACATCGGCAGCGCAGAGCATTGATTTGGTCGCAACGCTGCCGTCGGCGGTGAAGTTTGTCAGTACGAATCAAAGCGGAGTGTATGAACCGCAGACGCATACCGTTCATTGGGCGTTGGAAGAGTTGCCGGCGCAAGAGGCGGGTGAAATTGAATTGAATCTGCTGCCGGTGCAGACGGGCGAACACGTTATCCGGTTCAAAGGTCTTGGACAGAACAACCTGAAAGAAGAAACGCTGAAACAAGTCGTCATCGACGGTTTGTCGGCGTTATCGTTTGAAGTTGTGAGCAATTCCAACCTTGTCGAATTGGGCAAAGAAGCGGTATATGAAGTCCGGGTTCAAAACAAGGGAACGAAAAAGACGGAGAACGTAAAGGTTCGGCTGAATCTGTCGGAAGGACTGCAATTTGCCCGTGCGGACGGACCGGTGCGTCATCAGGAGAACGGCGGCGTTGTGGTGTTTGAAACGCTGCCGCAGTTGGAAGCAAAAGGCGAAAAGGTGTATAAAGTGGGTGCGAAAGGTTTGACGGACGGCGACCACCGTATTAGTGTTCAAGTCAGTTCCGATGACCTGCGTTCACCGCTGACGAAAGAAGAACCAACAAGGGTTTTCAAATAAATTGTCTCTTTTATTTCCCGGTTATTCAGGATTAACTTACTTCGGTCGCCTGCCGTTTTTAGCGGCGGCATTGACGTTCGCTTTGCTGCTTGATGCGTTTTTGCTGGTGAACTGTTATTGGACGGCACTGCTCACGGTGTCTCAGCGGAACATTTTGCTCTTTGTGCTGTTATCGGCTTGGGTTGGTTTGACAGTGTTCGTGAAGAAGTACCGGCAGCATATTGAAGCGGTTCTGAACGTTGATGCGGCGAGTGAAGCGTTTCAGCAGGCGGCAGCATTGTATTTACAGCGGCGGTGGGACGCGGCGGAGACGTTTATTCTTTGTCAACTTCATAAGAATCCGGGCGATGCGGAGTTTCTGCTGTTGCAAGCGTCGCTGTACCGGCGGATTAAGAGGTACGAAGAGGCGTTGAACGTTTTGGAACGTTTGCGGCGTTTGGAGAGTGGCAATCGGTGGTACGTTGAAATTGAAACGGAAAAACGACTGATACGGGAAGAACAGAATTGCTAATCATCATAATGTTCACCGCACTCAATTACTGTCACGATACCGTTTTCAACTTTATAGACGAGGCGGTGCTTTTCGTCAATTCGCTTTGACCATTGTCCGGCGCGGTCGCCTTTCAGCGGTTCTGCTTTGGCAAACCCGCCGAACGGGTCGCGTTCTAATTCCGTTAACAAACGGTCAAGCCGTTTGCGTAGTTTTGCATCATTACAAAGCCGAATGAGGTCTAATATGATACCATCCTTAAAGTGAATACTCATTGATTAAACACGTTAATAAGAGCGTGGACTTGGTCAAACGTCATACAAACCGTTTTTCGCGGGTCGCTGTTCTTCTCCCGCCGCCGGAGACGTTCTAAATGTTCCGGCGTAAAAAACGGGTCGTCTTCGACCGGGATTGCCGGCGTGAATTCCCAATCATCGTCCGGTTTTCCGGTGGAGACGGACGGAACAGATGTTTGTATCGTTGCAGACATTGTCGTTCTCCTTTCTATTTCGCAGCATTATATCGTTTAACCGGCAGAATATCAATACGAGAACTACGGGGATTGAAAATTTCACGGTTTATGGTAGATTGATACGGATGAATTGAGTAAAAATTCCGCCGCAGACGGCGGTTGCTAACTGGTATTACAATGTCCGAACAACTCTCCGGTGCCGATATATTAGTGCAGTCCTTGGTGAACGCCGGTGTGACCGTAACGTTTTCGTATCCCGGCGGGCAGGCAATACCGCTGCACCAAGCGTTCACCCGGTTTCGGGACAAACTCCGCGTCGTTCTTCCCCGCCACGAACAAGGCGGCGGCTTCGCCGCCCAAGGATACGCAAGAGCAACCGGCAAACTCGGCGTTTGCACCGCTACGTCGGGACCCGGTGCCACGAATCTGGTTACCGCCATCGCCGATGCCAAAATGGACAGTATTCCGATTTTGGCAATCACCGGACAAGTTCCGACTTCGTCCATCGGTTCCGACGCGTTTCAGGAATCGCCGATTGTCGAAATGTGCCGGGGTATCACGAAACACCATTATCTCGTTACCGATGTGAATGATTTAGCCCGAATCGTCAAGGAAGCCATTTACGTTGCAACGACCGGACGACCGGGACCGGTGCTGGTTGACATTCCAAAGAACGTTCAGGTCGCTCAATGTGTTCCCGGCTTTGATACACCGATGGATTTGCCGGGATACGGCAAAAGGGATGATGAAAAACGCCGCGAATTGTCCGTTGCCAATCCTCCGCTGTCAACTATTATTGATTTGCTTCACAAAGCCAAGAAGCCCGTTCTTTACGTCGGCGGCGGTGTTATTGCGGCAGGTGCCTCGGCAGAGTTGTCGGCGTTTGCCGAAAAAACGCGGATACCCGTTACAACAACGATGATGGGACTTTCGGCGTTTCCCCGCGGACATCAACTTTCGCTCGGTATGCTGGGAATGCACGGTACGGCTTACGCCAATCACGCTGTCAATGAATGTGATTTGCTCCTTGCTTTGGGGGTACGTTTCGATGACCGTGTAACGGGCAACGTCGCAACATTTGCGAAGAATGCCAAAATCGTGCATATCGACATTGACCCGTCGGAAATCAACAAGGTGAAACAAGCGGACGTTGCGGTCGTTGCCGACGTAAAAGCGGTGTTAACGGCATTGCTTGCAGCGGTGCCGAACGCACCGCAAACGGCAGCGGCTGCCCCCGACTGGCACGCTCAAATTGCAGAATGGAAGCGGGATTTTCCGCTGACGTATGACAGGAATTCGCCGTACATTTTACCGCAGTTTGCCGTTGAAGAACTTTGCCGGCAAACGAAAGACAGAGAAACGATTATTGTAACCGGCGTGGGGCAGCATCAGATGTGGGCGACGCAGTATTATCATTATTCCAAGCCGCGGACGTGGATTAGCAGTTGCGGTGCCGGTACGATGGGTTTCGGACTGCCTGCCGCAATGGGAGCGAAGGTTGCGTGTCCCGATCAAACCGTGATTGACATTGACGGCGACGGGTCATTTCTGATGAATATCCAGGAAATGGCGACGTGCTACTGCGAAAAGATTCCGGTGAAGGCGGTGATTTTGAACAATCAGCATCTCGGAATGGTGGTTCAGTGGGAAGACCGGTTTTTCAAGGCGAATCGGGCGAACACTTATTTGGGACCGATTGACCATCCTGAAACGTTCGGCAAAGGAACAGGCATTGGTCCTGACGTTCGTTATCCTGATTTTGCCGGTATTGCGAAGGGGTTCAAGTGGGACGCATTGCAAGTTGACCGGAAAGAGGATTTGCCGAAGGCGATTAAGGCGATGCTGGACAATCCGGGACCGTTTTTGCTGGACATTACGATACCGTATCAGGAACACGTTTTGCCGATGATACCGGCAGGGACAAGCGTTGCGGAAATGATTTACCAATAAAGGGGACTTCTAAAAACTATTTTTGTTTGGAGGTTTTTAGAACCTCCCTGAACTTATGACGAACATCAGAACTCAACTCATTGAAAACCTCGCCGAGGCGAAGACCGCTGAACAAGTCGAAGCACTGCGCATTAAGTACCTCGGCAAAAAAGGACTCATCACAAACCTTGCGAAAGAAACCGATTTCAGCAAACTGATACCGGAAGAAAAAAAGAATTTCGGTTCGCAGTTGAACGAGTTGAAAAACTTTGCAACGGAAGCAATCAACGCCGCCAAAACATCCGGGGTGCAAGCACCGTCCGCTAACAAACGGACGCTTGATTTGACCGAACCCGGCTCGTCGTCGGCACTTGGCGCACTGCATCCGCTCACAATGATTCAGTTAGAGTTGGAACAAATTTTTGAAGGAATGGGTTTCACCGTTCTGGACAGTCCCGAATTGGTGTCAGAATTCGATAACTTCGACAGCGTGAACATTCCGTCCGACCATCCGGCAAGAGATATGCAGGATACCTACTGGTTAACGAACGGCAGCGTTTTGCGGACACATACGTCGGCGCATCAGGTTAAAGCGTTGCTCAAATTCGGCGCACCGTTCAAAGGCGTGTTTCCGGGCAGATGTTTCCGCAACGAGGCGATTGACCCGTCGCACGAAAATACGTTTTTTCAATGCGAAGGATTGATGGTTGACAAAAACATTTCTGTTGCGAATCTCATCGGTGTAATGAAAACACTGTTGAGCGAAGTGTTCAAGCGGGATGTGAAAGTGCGGCTGCGACCGGGTTTCTTTCCTTTTGTCGAACCGGGGTTTGAATTAGACATAAATTGTCCGTTCTGCGGCGGCAGCGGCTGCCCAACGTGCAAGGGCGGCGGCTGGAT
>JAISJZ010000073.1 GCA_031261125.1 Planctomycetaceae bacterium
TGAATTGTTCATCTTTCATTTTCAGAGCATTTTCGACCCGCTGCATTGTGACCTCCGTGATTGATGTTGACTCCTGTAAAACAGTATTATAACGAAATTATATGTTTTGCAACAGGGCTGGTACGAGAATTATCAACTGCTTTGTGGTTCACAACCGAATTAAAGGCGACCGTCCGATGGAATACCTGCGGATGAAAATCGACACCCGCGAAAAGATGCTCAATGACCAAGTATTTTTCGGAGAATAAGTCAGTGCCGTATTGAATTTTTCAATTTTTCGTTTTTCTCGGCAATTTTTTGGACGAGTCCTTTGCGGAAGTCCAGCAACTTCGTCCGCAGACCGGCATTGTTCAACGCCAAAATTTCAACGGCGAGAATACCGGCGTTTCGTGCGCCGTTGCCATTAACGTTACTGGCTGTGCCGACCGCGGCGACTGGAATATCGCCGGGCATTTGAACGGTTGACAGCAGCGAATCCAATCCGCCGGCTAATTCCGTTGCTACGGGAATTCCAATCACCGGCAAAACAGTGTGCGACGCAACGACACCGGCAAGATGAGCGGCACCGCCGGCAGCGGCTATGATGACCAACAACCCGCGTTCTGCGGCGGTTTCGGCGTACTGTTTGACTGCGTCCGGTGTGCGGTGCGCACTCATTACGTTGATTTCGTAATCAATGCCGAACTCGTCCAACGCTTTGGCAACGCCGTTGATTTTCTGCCAATCGCTGTCGCTGCCCATTAAAATTCCGACCTGTGTCATTTGATTGATAACGGATGACGGTTAACGAAAGTGTCATTATCCCTTATCTCTTATCAATTATCAATTAAATTGCGGGGGACTTTTCAATTTTTCAAACCGGTATAGAATGGTTCTGTTTTACCCCGTGGTGTAATTGGCAACACAAGGGATTTTGGTTCCCTCGTTTGAGGTTCGAGTCCTCACGGGGTAAATTGCCGCTGTCGGTGCGCACTGACGGGTCTTGCAATTCGTTGCAAGTCCTTGTTTTCCTATGCTTACGATAGTGTCATTTTTGCCTGTTTCAATGGCAGTTAACCCCTTGCAAGCGTGTTCCTGTGCGCATTCCTGTACATTTTTTTGACAGTTTCAGTACCCGCTGCCCGTCTAAAATGTTCTTCCGTTGTTTGCCGATAATGGGCTTCGGCAACCGCTTCGCTTCCGTATGTCCCAGCCAAGCGTTGACGATAAGGCACGACGCTTTGTTGCAATGCCTCAAAAAACTCATTCGCTGACGGCAATCACCAACACCCTCTTTTGCTCGGTGCTGCTCTTCTGGGCTGTCGGTGTCGATGACACAAAAAACGAGAGCGTTAAGGAGAGGTAAGTTAAGAGTTATTAAATAGGCAACACACTTGAATGTATTGCCTTATCTAACTTGTCGTTTTGCGTTTGACTATTTCGCTTGCAAAACACGCACCGGTCCCAGCAATCCCGACGGTAGCAACTTGTCCTTTTCACCATATACTCCGTTCCACGTTGACCACGTTACTCGCTCCGCTTCCGGCAGTTTCGCATCGCCGATTAAGCGGTTCGTCCAAAGATTGGCAACTTCGATTTCCAATTTGTTCTCGCCCTCTTTGGCAAACGATGTAATGTCAAGGCGGTACGGGGCAAACCAGCGTGTGCCGATGTCTTTGCCATTTAACTTCACGCGGGCGATGACTTCGACGTTGCCGAGGTCAAGGAACAACCGGCTTGTCTGTTCTTTGAGTTCAAACGTTTTCTCGTATTTCGCAATGCCGGAATAATACTTGATTGCTGCATCTGAACTCGTTGACCAATCAATCAACTTGTCCATTGTGATTTTTCCTTGGATGTTTTCCCCCGCAGTGTGACGGAAATACAGCGGGTTGAAAGAGACAGTCCAGTTGTCGTTCAATTCCTGCAACGTTTCGGTTGGCGCATTTCGCCAAACGAGATTCTCCGCCGTAACACCGTTCTCGTCAAACACAACGAACAGCGATTCGTAACCTTCAAGCGGAATCGGAATCGTTGTCCTTTTGCCGTCGTCATGAGCAGGAAGCGTTCGGAAACGTTGTCCGGTCAGCGGATTCCAAATGGATGCCTTTTTCCCGGTAACGCGAAATGTTATATCACCGTCAAACGTGTTGGCACTGCGGTTCGCGATAAAATAATAATCCGCGTTTTCGATTTTGCGATGCGTGAACCGGACAGTCTCGTTCGGGGCTTCCAAATCGACCGGCAAACCGGCGGATTCAAGAATCTTCGCCGTTGCGTTGTAATCGGAATACAACTCTTCTTGCGAAGCCGCATTGTATTCGGCAACCGACCAGGGACCGATTCCGAAATCGCCGAGTATCGTCGCATTTTTCCATTCTTTTTTATCTTGCGAAGCGTTCCAAGTTGCGTCCGTTGTCAATCGAATCAGATGCGGTTGGTTCTGTCCGTCAACCGTTTGAATTTCAAACGCCGCAATGAGACCAGCAGGGTTGCGTTGGTCGCTCGTTCCATTGACCGCTTCCAATTCGATGATATTATCGCCTCGTTTTAACGAATCCGTGAACGTAACCGACTTGAGCGGATTAACGAGATTCGTTTGATAAATCGTCTTTCCGTTGACACGAACAGTCAACTCGTTATCCGCAATTCCCAGCAGTTGAGCATCAACAATTTTGACATCATCGGCAATCGAAACGGTTTTGCGGAAATACCGCGTTCCGGCAGGAGCGTCAAACGCCGGATTGCCTTCGGGAAACCAGACCCATTTCGCACCGGCAATTTTAATCGGTTTTTTCTTTGCCACATTCTTTGCGGAGAGTGCAACAACATTTTTCTTTGTCCAAATCTTTCCCGCAAGCGTTTGAACCTCTTCATCGACTTTCGGATAGTTTTGCAAACTCGGCGATTTTTGCGGCGGATTGCCGATAACCATTGCACCATCGTTAACGAGTTGCTCAATCTTTTTGAGCAGCGGCAACGTCATTGTTTCAACCTTCGGCAGAACGAGAACGCTGTATTCCGTTCCGTTCGGAAAAACAATACGACCGTCTTTCACCGCCGCAAGTTCGATGAGCGTGCCGGGGTCGCAACCGTCGAATTGATGTCCCCGTTTGTCTTTCAGCACACCGTTAATGAGCAGAGCAGAATTCGGCGGCGTGAAAACTTGCGGCGCACCTTCCGGCAACAAATACAAAATATCGGAAACTGTTGTTCCTTGCTGCAAAACCGACTGGCATCGGGCAAGATATTGATGATACGGCAGCGACAAATCCCACCAAGTTTGTGTTCGTTCCCAATGTACACCGTGAATCCCCATCGAAAAGCCGGGAGACCGCGTCGGTTCCAGTTGGTGTTGAAAACGATGAAACGTGACACGGTTGATACCCATACAAAACGCCCAGTCCCCTTGCCGTTTCATCGACTTCGGATTCTGCCGCCATTTATCGTGAGACGACGTGAACGCTTCGGCTCCGACCAACGGAATACCGTGTGTATGAGCAATAGAAGTTGCCTCGAAGCAACTATACACGGAATCGAACCCGTAACCTTCCGACCAAAATTCGCACATCGGTAAATC
>JAISJZ010000079.1 GCA_031261125.1 Planctomycetaceae bacterium
ATCTTTTTTAGGACGAGATTTTGACGTAAACTATGACCTGTTTTTCATCGTTTTTCATAGTCAACATCTTTCGGAACGGCGGTTTTAACCGCCAAAACCTTCGGTTATAGAGTCCGTAGGATTGGATTTATCTTTCTCCGCCGCCCAACACCGGCAAATCGGCGGCAGCAAGGTTCGCACCGTTGGCGACCTGTTGCGTTCAGTTATAATCCTTCGCCAACCGGTGGACTGTAGAAACCTGCCGACACAGGTGAACCGGTGCTAAAAAACCGTTTTGTGGGAGTGGGTGAAAAAGAAATGAAAATCGGATAGAATACGAAATGAGTTAAACAAAAAACGGAACCTGTCGCACAATGCCGTCATTCGAGGATATAAGCAAACTCTATGATACTCTCTTGAAGGTAGAAGCCCTCTACTCCGGTGCCTCTACGCCCGGAGAAAAAAACGCCGCCGGTGCCGCTGCCGAAAGAATCAGACAAAAGATTGATGAATATATCGACAGCGACCCGCCAAGAGAAATCAAATGTAGTTTTTCCAATATGTGGTCAAAGCGGTTATTTTGTGCTTGGCGAAGCGGTATGGTTTGCAGCCCTACCGCTATTATCGGCAACGCCATACCACCGTAATGATTCACGTTTCCGGTAAGTTCTTGGATGACGTTCTTTGGAAAGAATTCGTGGAACTTGATAATGTGTTAGAAAAATACATTGATGATATTACATCGAAAATTATCGCCGAATCGGTGTTTGACGGTTCTGCTGATGAAGAAGTGGTTCAACAGCCGTTGATTGCATCCGATGTGCCGTCGACTCCGCTACCGGTGATTTCTGCAAAACCGGCTATGCCGTCGCCAGCCCCTAGAATAACACCGCCGCCGCAAGTTCAACTGAATCCAGAAGTACCGCCGTTCAAGAAAGTCCCGCGGAATGCACCGTGTCCCTGCGGCAGCGGAAAGAAATTCAAAAAATGCTGCGGGAAACGATAATTAACTTTACTCTATTAACAATGACGATTTCCAGTAATATTGTTCTCATCGGCTTACCAAGTTGTGGAAAAACAACGCTGGGTAAAATTGTTGCCGATAAACTCTCTATGAAATTCATTGACCTCGACCAACTCGTCTTTGAAAGAAATCCCGTCAGAGAGACCGATTTCAGTGTTCTCGATGCAATAAGGCGATTTCCTGTTGTTCAGAGTGAAGTGATACTGGAATTACAAAATGAAACATCACCTTTTATTGTTGCAACAGGTGCGGATGCTGTTGCAAGCCCTACCGATGCGGAAAATTTACGAAAGTTGGGATTCGTAGTGTATATCAAACAAGACCGAAAACTTTTGCTGGAAAAGGCGAAAGAACGTTTTCCTTTTGTGATGAGGACTGCCGGTAAAAATAATACAAAAGATGCAAGTCAATTTATTTTTCGTCAATATGAATCTACGGCATATCAGTATGAAGAAACTGCCGATGCGTTTTTTGTCAATGATGGAACTATTGAGGAAGGAGCAGAATCTCTTATAAACCTGATTATTCGGAATCAGATTAAAGGATAGTACCGATTTACCGCACATCTCGACACCGAATAACTTTCGGATAAAATTGATATTCACTGATGCTGTTTTACTGACGCGAAGGAACAATTATGACTTCACTTGCTTTTACTGTTGCTGCCGACCGATGTATTCAATGCGATGCCTGCGTCAAAGATTGCCCTTCGCACATCATTCATCGTCGGGAAAAGATTCCCGCCATTCCCGCATCGTCCGAAGAACAGTGTATCCGATGCCAGCATTGTCTTGCTGTCTGTCCCGTTGCGGCGATTTCTATTTTCGGACTGAAGCCGGAAAATAGTTTTCCGCTTGCAGACGGCGTTTTGCCGTCGTACCGACAGATGAAGACCTTTGTCCGCGGTCGCCGAAGTTTCAGACAATTCCGCTCCGAGAATGTTCCTATTGAAAAGATTAACACCTTGCTTGCTGATTTGGCTCACGCTCCGACTGGTTGCAATGATTGCGATTTAACTTTTTCTGTCGTTGATAATCGTGCAAGCACTGAACGGTTATTGGAACGTTTAGTTACGGCAATCGAAAAAGAATCCAACGCGGCATTGCCGGAATTTATCGTTGAATCGGCGGCGGCTTACCGGCGAGACGGAACGGACAACTTTTTTCGCGGTGCGCCGCACTTGTTGATTGTTTCGCCGGGTTCAAAGGCAACCTGTGGACAGGAGGATGCTGTTTTGACGCTTTCGTTTTTTGATTTGCTAGCTCAAAGTGCGGGCATCGGAACGACGTGGTGCGGCATATTGAAATTAGCGGCGGACGCAGTTCCGGGTGTCAGGGCAATATTGGGACTTGAACCAAACACTTACTTTTACGCAATGATGTTCGGTTTGCCTGCTGTCAAGTATGCAAGAACCGTTCAGCGGGATACGGCGGCACAAATCCGGCGAATTGGATAGAGATAACATTTGATTGGAACTCTCCGTGTTTATCAACTCGTCTGCACCGGCAAACCCGTGCGGAAACAAAAAAAGCCCGCCTCTCGGCGAGCTTCATTCGTTTTCTACCAACCCGGCAGCGCATTGATAGCGTCAATTTGTTCCTGCTGGTCAATGTGAGTATAGATATTGGCGGTCAATTCGACTATCAAATACCGTTTACTCTTGTCAAGCAAGAACACCG
>JAISJZ010000081.1 GCA_031261125.1 Planctomycetaceae bacterium
TGCGGTTGCCCAAAAAATTCTGCCGACCATTAACGGCACCGGCGAACGGTATCGAAACCTGATTGAAGCATTGCTTGCCCGCTGCGCCGGCAAACTGCCGCTGGTAACGCAGCACCTCACCCGTATCAGAGATGCCGCCGAAAACAACTTGGGCTTCTATCAATTTTTTACGAAATAGGGAGGGATGAAATGAACTGTACCTTATTCCTCCAAAGCAGATTCAATGATTTTCCTGTTTCGGAAGTTGCGTTTGAACCGCGGCATCCGAACATTGATGATATTGACGAAAAAAATCCTGTCTTTGAAGACGGGCATTATCAAGGATTTCTGCAAATCGAAAATGATTCGTATTCCGTTGAATCGGTCGAATTGTTTTTGAACGGCGATACTTATATCGGCCGCGGTATGAGGCGGGACAATGGTTATGACATCCGGTTTGAAGACGAACGCGGCAATGAAATTTCGCAGCCGTTCCAATTACTGTATGATTTAGTGGAGTTGTCCGTGCGTGTCTCCGTTGCCGAACGGAACTCGCCGCTCGTGCTGTACAGCCGGTATTTGTCGTGTATCAGCAAACAGGAAGAAGATACCCAGAATGCCTCTGAAATGTTGAAGTCGCTGCTCGATTTTGAGGACGACAAAATCGGTCGATGGATGTTCAGCAACCGGAAGTTTGAGTCGTCGCCGGACACTTACGTCATTACCGAAATGCGGCAGCAGCCGCAAACGTATAAATCGCCGGCAGCGTACATCACCCTGCTGGAGTCCATTGCGATTTGCTATCAAACGAATCTGCAATACTTTAACGCGCTTGCCCGGCACAGCATCAAAAAAGTGAGCGTTGTCCGGGAATACGCCAAAGCGAGGAACATTACCCGTGAAGGATTCCAATGGGTGATGCAGAACACCGACCAACTGACGGAGGTTTCCAATAAGGGGGCAGTCCGCTACCGGGGCAGCAGTTATATGCCGCGCAACATTCTGATTCAGGAACCGGTCAGCAACCGCGACGTTTATGAAAATCAAGTCGTGTTAAGTTTCCTGATGCTCGTTCTGAAAAATGCCTTGTCCGTCAAAGATATGCTGGGGACGGATATTTCCGAACGGGAAAATACGCTGCAAAAGATTCAGGAGACGGTGCGCGAAGGGTATCAGCCGCCGGCGATTTCCGCCATCTGGCAACTGCCGTTGAAAGAATCGAAAGTGTTCTACAACCGTCTTGTCCGTTCGCTTAACCAGTTGGAAGCGTTGTACGTTAAATACAATGAAACACTTGACTGCAAGAAGTTCGACATCAAAAGTTTTCCCCGCAAAACGAAGACGTTTCAGGAAGTCAAACCGTACAGTCAAGTGTTCGAGCATATCACGAAGTGGTTCCGTTTCGGCGATTTCGATATGAAGAAGAACCGGGTCATTTTCAATCTTCGGACGCTGGACAAACTCTTCGAGTATTACAGTTTGTACCGCTTGCTGAAAATGTTCACCGATGCCGGTTTCGACGATGTACAGGACAAGCCGACGGCGGTTTCGTATCAGTACCGTGTGTTTGATAGTTGGTTTGAAAACGAAACGGACGTTGCGAACACTTACTACCTGGAAAAGGACGACTGTCAGTTGACGCTGTACTATCAGCCGGTCATTCACTCTGACCGGTTCGAGAACGATTTGACGGTGTTCCGCACGACAATTGTCCGCCGGAATCTGACGAGTTGTTATTACACGCCGGACTTTTTAATAAAATTGGCGCGGCGGAACAAGAATCCGTTATACATCATATTGGACTCGAAGTATTCCAACCGGATGAATATTTTACGGCGGAACGAAGACAACAGTCAGACGAATTATTTAGACAAAGTGGTGTTGAAGTATTCATCGCAGTTGGCGGTGAAGGAGACGCAGGAGTCGCCGAAGATGATTTGGATATTGCAAGGGCGTGTCGGCGAAGGTGATGAACGGACGCTGTTCCGGTTCCATAATTCGCCGCTGGCGAGGCAATATCCGCCGAAGACAAATTACGGAATTGTTTCGGTCAACACCGGAAACGATACGCTGTATGAACTTTGGAAAGAGATACAGCGTTTAGAGGATTCGCCGGTGTAGCCGTTTAGCCGCGGGGTTGCCGGCGGCGGTTTTACGGATACAATGACAATCCCGCAGCGGACGTGGCGGAACTGGCAGACGCGCCGGATTTAGGTTCCGGTACCGCAAGGTATGGAGGTTCAAGTCCTCTCGTCCGCAAAAATGAAGGTTCGTTGGGCGTGCGGCAACGGCTATATTATTTCCTTGCGGCACAGAATTTGCTGTAATCTTTTGTAAAAGACAAACCGTAAATCAACAACCCTTTACGCAAAAAAGCGAATTCGACCCGATGCGAACAATCATCCTTATCATTCTGTCTCTGTTCTGCTCTGCGGTACTTGCAGCGGAACGTCCGAACATCATCCTGCTCGTTGCCGACGATATGGGGTTCTCCGACCTCGGTTCCTACGGCAGCGAAATTCAAACGCCGAACCTCGACCTCCTCGCCGAACACGGGCTTCGCTTCACGCAGTTCTATAATACCGCCCGATGCTGGTCAACGCGCGCCGCTTTAATGACCGGCTATTATCCGCAGCAAATCGGTGCCGACCCGTTCAAAAAAGGAACCGTTCTGCCGAAGTGGTCGCCGACGCTGCCGCACTACCTCAAACCGCTCGGCTACCAGTGCTATCACTCCGGCAAATGGCACGTCAACGGTGCGCCGAATGTCGTCGCCGACGGCGGTTTCGACCATTCGTATCTCTTGAACGACCATAACCGCAACTTCAATCCGCAGAACCATTCCTACGATGACAAGCCGCTGCCGCCGGTGAAAGCCGGTACGGATTTTTATACCGCAACGGAAATCACGAACCGGACGCTGCGGCAACTGGATGAACATTTTCAGAATGATAAAGACAAGCCGTTTTTTGTTTTTACCGCTTACACCGTGCCGCATTTTCCGCTGCAAGCCCCGGCGCAGGACATTGCAAAGTACAAGGATAAATACTTGAAGGGCTGGGATGCGGTGCGTTCGGAACGGTACAACCGGCTCAAACAACTCGGCATCGTTTTATGTCCTCTTTCGCCGCGGGAAGAAACCGTCGGTCCGCCGTATCCGCAGAATAATCTTGCGCCGCTGGGCGGCGGTGAAGTGCTGCTGCCGCTGGCGTGGGATACGCTTTCCGAAGAGCAAAAGCACTTTCAAGCCGGCAAAATGGCGGTTCACGCCGCTATGGTTGACCGAATGGACGCAGAAATCGGCAGAATTCTCGATAAAATCAAAGCGAACGGGGCGTGGGACAACACGGTCATTTTCTTTCTTTCGGACAACGGAGCATCGGCGGAAATTATGATTCGCGGCGACGGGCATAATCCCGATGCGGCACCGGGTTCCGCGGAAACGTTTCTGTGTTTGGGTCCCGGCTGGTCAACAGCATCGAACACGCCGTTCCGCCGGCATAAGGTTTGGAATCACGAAGGCGGCATTTCGACCTCGTTCCTTGTTCATTATCCGAAGGGAATTAAAGACCCCGGCAAGTTGCGGAATACGCCCGGACACGTTGTCGATATTGTCCCGACGATTCTTGATTTCGCGGGCGCACCTGGCAGAACGGCTTCGCTGCCGGAGGATGCGCCGCCGTTTTCCGGCGTTAGTTTGGCACCGGCAATTCTTTCCGGCAAGGAAGTACAGCGGGACGAAATTTACTTTGAACACGAGGGCAATGCGGCACTGCGCAGCGGCGATTGGAAGGTGTTATACACGAAGACCGGCGAACAGAAACCGCAGATACCGGCGGCGCAGAGCGAAGGAACGGCGGACTGGGCGTTGTACAATCTTGCAGTTGACCGAAGCGAACAGAATAATCTTGCGGGCGTGGAACCGGAGATGCGGACAAAATTGGTCAGCCGTTGGCGGGAGTTGAACCGGCAGTACCGGCAACAAGCGGAATAATGAATGGAGGAAATTTTTAATTTTTTTCAAAAATTTTCCAAAAATTTCCAAAAGACCGCTTGACTCCCGCCAAAAATAGTGTACAATTCGGCTCTATGAACAGAAGATTCATAGGGAATCAAGTTTCACCAGACAACTGCGTTGAAAAATCAATAGCAGGGGTGAATTCTTGCGCCAAGCCAACGGGCAACGGCAATTCTACGCGTTGAACTAAACCTTTCTCTCAATCAATTACGGCGGTTCTTTTCTAACCTCGAAACGGTACTTTGCCGTTCTTTCCTTCACCTGACCGGTCGCGGTTCCCGCTCTCCGCCTGTCTCTTTGCGCCTCTGCGCTGATTTTACTGAATTATAGGTAAATATGTGTTTGCCTATTAACCTTCCACATTGAACAAAGATGGAACCCTTTTACTTTGACGAGATTGTTCAGTTATTGCAACTCTCATTGGGTACTACACGAAACATACCCAATGCACAGGGCTTTTACCTCATTTTTGACATATATGGACATCCCATTTACGTCGGTTCAGGAAATTTGCACGACCGGGTACTGTCCCATTTCGATCCTCGCAATGCTTCCAGCGGCGATTATATCGCAGAAGGTGTCCTTTACATCTACTTCGTTACGAGGGACGAAGAATATGCAAGGGCGTTTGAAGGGGCAATTTATCGAGAGTATAACCGTGAGACCGGACATACTATGAGGCATAACGAGAGAACACCACCCGGATCATCCCTCCTCAAATCTATAGGGGCAATCCTTGGCTGGCGTAACGTTATAGAGAATATTCAACAACAACGCTACGAGTATAGATGTACGGTACGTCTCGGCAAGCAATAAAGATGAGTGGATTATAAATATCCTACTCACATCCGTTTAGCCGTATTTTGCACACCGCGTTGGTGTGCGGTTAAACGGATGCTGAACGTTACGAAACAGTTGGAGCCGTGTGCCTGTAAAGGTATGGTATAAGCCGTTGCATTACCGCAACGGCTCCGGCTGTCTATCGCCTGTTTTAATCCCTTATTTAAGGAACTAACACAATGACCAAAAACACACTTTCCCTGCTGGCTTTCGTTCTGTTTTTCGTCCTATTCGCCGGTTACGCACTTTCTGAACCCAATGCCGAAGAGTCACAAGCCGTTGCCCCGGCGGTTGATTACAGCAAACTGCCATTGGCTGAATTAAAAGCCGCAGCCGAAAAAGGCGAAGTCAATGCTCAATGCTGGCTGGGACGTTGTTATCGTTCGGGCTTAAATGGTTGCGAAAGAGATGAGACGAAAGCCGCTGAATTATTTCAGAAGGTTGCAAAAAATACCGACGAAAACAATCCGTTGGTATCGTATTGTCGCGGGAATTGTTATGCCAGCGGATACGGCGTATGGAAGGATGAAAAAGAAGCCGTCAAATGGTTCCGTAAAGCAGCGGAACAAAACGATGCCTTTGCTCAAAACAATCTTGCTAACTATTATAATAATGGTGCCGGCGGTCTTGATAAGAACGAGAAAAAAGCCAGAGAATTATACCAGAAAGCGGTAGAACAAGGATTAGCAGTGGCGCAATCCCAACTCGGAAATTGTTATTACTTCGGCAAAGGTGTAGATAAAGATTTTACCGAGGCGGTAAGATGGTTTCGCAAAGCGGCGGAACAAGGGAATACAAACGCACAATTCAGTCTTGGCAATGCGTACTGCAACGGCGAAGGCGTAGATAAAGATTTTACCGAGGCGGTAAAATGGTACCGCAAAGCGGCGGAACAAGGGGATGCACCGGCACAATACAATCTCGGCGTAATGTACCACAAAGGCGCAGGCGTAGATAAAGATTTTACCGAGGCAGTAAAATGGTACCGTAAAGCGGCAGAACAAGGAGATGCTGTGGCACAATATAATCTTGGGGTTTGCTATCTTGACAGTAGTAGGGGGGGTGAAATATCGCCGCAAGAAGGCGTAAAGTGGCTCTTTAAAGCAGCAGAACAGGGTCATAACGAAGCACAAAAACGACTTAACTCTTTGTTTGCAAAAAAAATCACACCGGCAGAAAGTCAGAAGGCGGCCGCATCGCAACCGCCTGTAAGAGAGAGTTCGTCTTGGGACGATGAACCGCCATCCAAGAAGAAAACTGCCGACGAACAAGCGGCAGAACTTTTGGGCGAACTGTTGATAAAGGGGATGCAACAACAACGGCAGCCGCAACCGGGAACTATGGAAGCAAACAGGTTGATGCTGGAACGTGTTACTCCCAGTGTTTGTAAAATTTGTGGTGCCGATCTTCCTGGGAAAGGTCCTCACGTACTCTACATCTGCCCGGATTGCCGAAGGGAGCAACGCTTTCGTGGGAATTAACAGGCGAAGCAAAGTACCGCCGTGTCTCACAAGCGGGAAATTGCGCTGCTGCTCCGTTTCCCGCTCGTGTTCACTGTTAACTATTGAATCCGGTTCACGGCGTTAACTATTCGATTTTGCCTTCAACTTTACCTTTGGCGAAACCTTGGTCTTCGGCGGCATCCATACCGATTTTGTAATCCTGTAAAAATCGTTGACGCTGCCGGGTTTTTTCACGCATTTCAGGGTTCGACGTGAACCGTTGATACTCCTGATAGGCATCATAAACTGCAAATGATACTCTTGACCGTCCGGTATTGTATAGACGTTTGAGTTCGTCTTCAACAAAGATGCCGTGTAAAACAGTCCGACAGCAAGTTTTTTTTCTAACAAAAGTTTTTTAATTCCGTATAGATGAAAGAGGACATTCATTACCATTACGGAGTTTCCAATGACCACGACTATTCTTTCCCAGTTTGCCGAATTTCTCAAAGCGATTCCCGAC
>JAISJZ010000140.1 GCA_031261125.1 Planctomycetaceae bacterium
TGCTCATCAATGTTCACCGAAGTGAGCGGGACAATTTCGGCTCTGGGAAAAGAACGCTTGAAAAGGTGATGCAACGCCGGATCACATTCAACGACGCAGTGTTCAACGTTGTTAATCAAATCCGGCAAGCACGATGCAAACATCACTTCGGCACTCAAACCTTCTTCGGAGTACGCTAAAACACGCTGTGGCTGAGTATTCAACTCCGGCGACCAGTTCGGCAACTGATGCCGCTCCCAAGTTCCGAGCGACGAAGCAAACCGAAATTCCATCGCGTCCCAGCCGTCGGCAAAATGTCCGAGTGCGAGCAGCGTTTTTCCGAAACCGTGAACCGCTTGCGGGTAATCCGCGCCAACCTGTAGCATTTTCTGATAGTGCGGCACGGATTCCTCAAACCGCTCCGCTTTGCGCAACGATTCCGCGAGATATAGACAGATTTCAGGCGATTCCGAATCGAGCAACTCGGCAGTTTTCAGACATTCCGCCGCTTCATTGTATTGCTCTTGCTGAAACAGAATATATCCCAGTGTCAACCACGTGGAAACGTTGTCCGTCTGGACTTCGGTCAAATGCTGAAAATATCCGACCGCCTCGTTCACTTGACCGGTTTCATAATAAACTTGCCCCAAATTGAGCAGCAAATCCGGTTCGTCGGGGCTTAATCTGTCCGCAGCAGACAGCACTTTTAACGCTTCGTCCCGATTTCCCAGCGAGCGGTACGCTAAACCAAGATGAAAAAACAATGACGCTTCCGAACGCGGATTGGGCGCATTTTCTTTCCGCAATCGGTGCAGTGCCTCGTTGAAATACTCAATTCCCGATGCCGGCTCGTTATTTTGGCAGCGAATAATACCCAAACCGTCCAACGCACACAAATTACCGGCATCTTCCCGCAGAATTTCCTGATAGATTTCCTCCGCAACAATCGTATCTCCGTTAATTAGAGCATTTTGTGCTTTCTCGATTTTTTCGTTGTGTGTCATTGTCTTGAACGAAAACAGGGGATTCTCATCACTAATTTTGAAGCCGTTTAACCGCTATCATCTGTATCGTCCGCAGAAACAGAAAAATTGATATAATCCGCAGAAATTATCAGAAAAATAAACGTTGTTTGAGCAGGTTTGACAATTCGCCGATTTCTCTCTTGCGGCATTGCCTGAAAAACGTTACGATTCAGTCCCAACTCAGAAACACGTTACTTATGAGGATCAAATGGAGAATGGAATTTCTGATTGTTTCGATAAAACGGATTAAACCATTTTTCACAAGATAAAGCATACGGAATCACGTTTGGTAAGAGACTTTTCGGTGATACCAACAACACCCCAATGCCGAAAAGTAGATGGTACGGAGGGCGATGCCCTGATTTTTCTAGGTCGCTAATTTTAGAAAAAATAGAATGGTCGCCGCAACAGCCGAATCAAAAAATGAATAGCAATATTGGGACAACAAGCAAAAAATCACAAAAACAAGTCTTACTTCGACTGTTTTGTGGTTTGTATATCCTGACTCTTTTCGTCTTTGTTGGTTGTGTTTCCCGAACGGCTTTTTTCGACCCCAAACCCGCAGGAACGGCTATTTTTCGTGATTTGCCAAAAGAAAATGCTAAATCGGCTTTACCGTTTTACTTTCTTGAGGCACCGGACATTATTAACGTCGAAGCGATCCATCTCGCACCGAAAGCCCCTTACGGGCTTCGGGTTTTTGACGTGGTTGCTCTCGACGTTCTTGGCACACCGCCGGACGAACCGATTTCCGGTGCGTTTTCCGTCGAACCGGGCGGAAAAATTAAACTGGGTTCGGCTTATGGTGCCGTGGCTGTCGAAGGTTTAACACTCGAAGATGCCGAGAAAGCGATTCATCGGCATTTGACCGTTGCAGAGGATAATCCGGCAGGTCGGTTAGCGAATCCGGTCGTGAGCGTGAAATTGATGCGGATGACCGATATGCAGCAGATTGCGGGTAACCACATGATTGGTCCTGACGGTTATATTACGCTTGGTTCTTACGGACGGGTTTTTGTTACCGGTTTGACGGTCGATGAGTGCCGCGACGCGATTGAGTTTCAACTGGCGAAGCAACTTGACCACCCGCAAGTTGCCGTTGATGTATTTTCATATAACAGCAAAGCGTACTTCGTGATATTCCAGTCGGCGGCGTTGGGTGAGCAGGTTTTGAAGTTTCCGTACACCGGCAATGAAAATGTGTTGGATGCGATTGCGAATACTAACGGTCTTTCACCGAACTCGTCGAAGAGAATGTGGGTGGCTCGACCGGTGAACAATTCCAATAAACCTACGATTCTGCCGGTTGACTGGGTCGATATTACCGCTTACGGTAAACCAGACACAAATTATCAACTGTTGCCCGGTGACCGCGTGTTTGTTGTCGAAGACCGTTTCACGTCGCTTGACGGTACGCTGGCAAGGATATTTGCACCGTTTGAACGGGTGATGGGATTCTCGATGCTTGGAGCGTCAACGGCGACCCGGTTCTACGGGAAGGTGCTGACGGGCGGCGGCGAACGGGGACTGTACGGCGGCGGCTACTAATCTGGTCTTCGGGTCAAACAGCATAACAAAGTTCGGTTGGTGCCAACCGAACTGTTTTTTGAAAGAACGAGAAGTAATTGTTAATTGGGTTGAATTCAAGCCGGATTTAGGGTATAATGGACACAAAGAGTTTCACCGGAGTCATAGTCATGAA
>JAISJZ010000201.1 GCA_031261125.1 Planctomycetaceae bacterium
TCACGTTTCCAGCCCGGACGCACTTTGGGTTGAAGAAGAAAAGAAACTGTTTGTCTTTTACCACAGCGAAAATGATGTTACCCGATATGTAACTTCGATGGATGGATTGACATTCGACTACGGTGGCGAAGCCGTTAATCTGAGTTCATAGGGGATTCACGAATCATCGTGTGCCCGAACGGCACGCTTTGAAGTTCCTGAAACAAAATACCGTTACATTATGGTTTCGATGGGCTACGTTAAGAGCGAAAACCCGTGGGGAACCCGAAACTGTTATCTTTCGATGTCCGAAGACGCTAGAAAATGGTCGTCCAATCCGAACCCTCTGTTAGTGCAGCGGGCTTTGGAAACCCCGCTGCTTGGCGGAATCGACAAAATACCAATCCGAAAACGGCACACGTTGCGGCGTGGGTAGTGTTCTAAAATCATTGAATAAGCCAATGGTCTCCGAAAAATCAGACGTTGATTATTAATCCGACGACGATTTTGTGCATCTGTTCCGTTTTGGAAAAGCGTATGCCTTTTCACACCAGACGGCTACACCACGTCCGCAACGACAAAATCAACCTGCCTCCGGCATATTCACGCCACGCTGCGGTATCTCACCCTGCGTTGCCTTATGTGTGAATTAACTGCCGAACTTGTTCGGCAAAACAAAATAGCAGGGACTAACGAAGTTCAACCTTTGATTCGCCTGATTTGTGCCGCAGTATCCCGCTGGACGGTTCTCGCATATTTGACGGCAGGCAGACCGAACATCATCGCATAAAAGTAAGCGTTCGGTTCAAGTCCCAATATCGCTCGGACACCCGGCACTGCGTCCGCAACCAATTTCAAGATGCCGCACCACGTCGTTCCGATGCCAGCACTTTGAGCCAATAAATCGAAACAAGAAAGTGTTAAAACAGCGTCCTCTTGTCCGCAGGTTGCCTTTGACCCCGGAGAAACAATCAATAGATGCGGCGCACCGCGAAAAAAGTTATCCGTTCCGTCCCGTCGGTAAGCCGCAGCCGATTCAACGATAAATTCCGGCAATGCCGCATTGGACTCTTTTTCAATTTCTGTAACTAATCGTTCCAACAGCCGTTCAATACTTGCTCGATTATCAACAACGGAAAAAGTCAAATCGCAATCATTGCAACCGGTCGGAGCGTGTGCCAAATCGGCAAGCAATGCGTTAATCTGTTCGACAGGAACATCCTCGTTGCGAAATTGTCTGAAACTGCGACGACCGCGAACAAATGTTTTCATTTGTTGGTACGATGGTAAAATGCCTTCCGTAAGCGGCAAACTATTTTCCGGTTTCAGTCCGAAAATAGAAATCGCCGCTGTTGGACAGACAGCAAGGCAATGCTGGCATTTAATACAGTTCTCTTCTGACGATGGAGAAATGGAGGGAATCTTTCCTTGCCGAAGAATGATGTGCGAAGGACAATCCTTGACACAAGCATCGCATTGAATACAACGGTCGGCAGCAACAGTAAAAGCAAGTGAGGGCATAATTGTTCTTTCGTATTAAATAAGATAGCATCAGCGAAGGTCACATTCTATCCGAAATCTAATTCGGTGTCGAGATATGCGGTTTACATTAACTCTTTTGCCAATCGACTGATAGTTTTGAAGTAAGGATTTTCTGCTGTTGCGCACCATTCAAACATCACGGATTCCGTTGTTGAGAGAATGATACCGGCTGCCATAACAATACACGACCTTCTGGACGGCAGAAAAATTCGGAAACACAGAAGAGACGCGGTACCCCTTGACACTTCATAATAAAGTATTAGAGTGGTTGTAATTCGGTTCAATGAGTGCAGACACGCGAGAAACTAAAACACACTGCGCACGGGGTGTTTGAAGGTCTGTAACTCTTTTGGAATCCGGGAACATTGACCTTCACACTGTTGAGCATCAAGTAGCAGTCCTGTTTCTTGAAGGTCAGTGAGATAATCCGCCTACAATCATTATGGTACTCTATGCCATATTCTAGGCAGCAAATTGTTCGATTCCGTTTTTTCAACTCGTTTTGATTGAATACGTCATTTTCAAAACATCCGAAGGATGCAGTGGCGATTCAATGACAAAATGTTATTCAGGAAAGGTACACAATGGTTACTTTAAGAACGAGAAAATGCCTGCGGCACGTTGCGCTTGCTTTTGCAACAAGCACCTGCCTGCTTGTTTTCGCCGATGCGCTTTTCGCTCAAGAAAAAGAAAAGCCCATTGCATCAAGTTATATGACGGTCGATATGACCGAATCGTTCGCCGAAATCAAGGCGAAAAAGAGCAAGGACAAAGCCGAAGTCGTTAAGCGGCAATTAGACCTCCTTGCCGAACGATACGACTTGAGCGACAAACCGGCTCCGGGCATCAAAATGACCCGCGGCAAAGCCGTTCAAGCCGGCATCCGTGCCAAATTGCCGACCGGTGTTAAAAGTTGGGAAGAATTGGCGGAAATACCCCCCGCCGAAATTAAAGCGAAGGGGCTTTTTCCGAAAGGTTTCCTGCCGCTGCCGCACCCAAAGCATAACGAAGGCGGAATGCTCTTTCCGCAGTTTATGATAGACGAGATTCTGAAACAAGAAAAGCGGGATTTAGCGAGATTCGACCTCAATTTCGACATACCGGACCTTTTCCTCCCGGAATTTCCGGCGGCGATATTCCTGACAACCCGGCTTGACCTCGGCGACGTTTCGCAAGGCGAAACGGTTACTATCAAGAACTATTACCGGTTTTTCAATGGGATTCTCAATCCAAAGCAACTTGAAGGTTTGCGGCTTCTGGTTACACCGTTTCCGCAGCAGCAGTTTAACGCAACGGAAGACCGGCTTTGCGAAGAAGCAAGCAACGGCGTAACGTGTTTCGATTGCCATACCAACGGTCATACAAACGCTGCGACGCATCTTGTCGGCGATATTCGCCCCACAGAACGGCGGCGGCGCATTGAAACACCGACATTGCGCGGTGTGAACATTCAACGATTGTTCGGTTCCCAGCGCGCACTCAAGTCGGTCGAAGATTTTACCGAATTTGAACAACGAGCCGCCTATTTCGATGGCGACCCGGTGATTGCGACGAAAAAGGGCGTGAACATTTTGGAACGCGGCAGTCAAGCGCATTTTATGGCGGAATTTCAAGCCATTCTCGATTTCCCGCCCGCTCCGAAATTAGACGTGTTCGGCAAACTTGACACCAAACTTGCCAGCGAAAAAGAATTTCGCGGCGAAGTTGTATTTAACGGTGCAGGGCGTTGTATCGAATGTCATCCGGCTCCGTATTATACGGACAATTTGATGTACGACTTAAAAGCCGAACGATTTTTCAAGGAGCAGATGGTCAATGGCCGTCTTGCATCACACGACGGACCTATCAAGACCTTTCCGCTTCGCGGCATCAAAGAATCGCCGCCGTATATGCACGATGGTCGCTGCCTGACGCTTGAAGATACGGTCGAGTTTCACAATCTCGTTCTCGGAACTAAGTTGACGGCAGAACAGAAAACCGATTTGACGGCATTTTTGTATTGTCTGTAACAAAATCAGAGACGCAAAATCAGAACCGCGACCATAACTCGTGCTAAACGCCGGCGATGTGGTCGAGGTTCAGAGTTTTCCCCAGCATTAACACAGACGCGCCTTTGCCTGCCTTTCCTTGCACTTCTATGCACTTTGAACCGGGAAAATCTTGCCGATTTTTCACCGTAAAATCAGAGAATTGCCGCAGAGAACACGGCATTTCCCGTGTTTTACAGCGTCAAAAGAAAAATGGGGAGTGTTGACAAAAAGATAGTGAATGTTATACTATCATTTATAGAGTTATTCTAACCCATTCACGGAGGTAGTCAAGTCGATGGATTGCAAGCACTGTCATTCGGTCAATTTTCACAAGAGTGGTTTTACTC
>JAISJZ010000248.1 GCA_031261125.1 Planctomycetaceae bacterium
CGGTCATCAGTGCTTCGTCGTTCCATCCGGGCGGCGTGAATGCCGTGTTGGGCGACGGTGCGGTTCGGTTCTTCTCCGAAACGATTAGTTCGACCGGTGGTAACGGAACGATATTCCCGGTAACGAACGGTCCTGCAACTGAAGCCGAGGCGGCAAGTTGGGTACAGACGAGCGGCAAGAGTTGGCACGGTGTTTGGGGTGCGTTGGGCAGCCGGAACGGCGGCGAAAACGCAACACCTCCGTAATGTTTATAGTGTTTAGCCGTCGGTTTATCGGCGCGTAAATTGGAAAACCATAAAAAGCGGGAGGCGATTGTCTCCCGCTTTTTGGGGAAATGGTACATAAAAAACACTTATTGCAATGCACGAGCATCGGAAAGTAACAGAACGAACTGAATATCACGTTTATAAATTAAGCGGAGATGACACCTATACAACGGTGTTTGATTATGCCAATGCGGTGGAAGCATATAACGCGGTCGTATTATTTATGAACTGCATATAACACGTTATTCTACGGAATGGACAAAATTTGACCAAACGTTTGAATATGAATGGCACCCTGACAATCCGCAGGATAGGGGATAAACTATGATGATGACAAATAAACAATCCGTTAATCAACAGGATGATATTTTGATGACCGGTGAACCCGGTTTTGTTCCGAGCGAAAAGTCCGTTCGTTCGGCATTGGAACGCTGCCGGAAATGGATTTCAGAACATCCAGACGACCCGGAAGTTCCGATACTTCGGCGCGAGTATGATGAATGTATTAAGTCGCGGTTTCCCGATTTATCGCCGTTGCCGGAAGAGCCGCAAGCCGCCGCGTGAACGTTTGAATACTTCTGAACGTTTGAATACTTCTGAACGTTTGAATACTTCACTTAGCGCACACACAACCGTTACCGCTGCTCCTTGCCGCGGTCGTAGTTAGTGTTTGACCGCCGGTTTATCGGCGCGTAAGTTATTGGAGAATAAACAATTAACAAAATATAATATGAAAAACGGCGATAAAACGGTCTGGTTGATTTATGATGTGTTCGATGACGAACCAATGATTACGGACAATCGGGACGTTGCGGTTGATGCAAAACTTGAATTGAAACGGGAAGTGTTTGAGCAGCGCATTGTTTCTACGCTGTCAGAAGACGGAACGGAAATTCGTATGACAATAACAGAACCTTTTTTACGAGGCAGATAATGACACACGAAGAACGAAGCAGATATTTGCTGCATAAAGCCGCGGAATACGGAGAAAAACAGATGTTTAAGGCGACACTTGAGCGGATAGCGGAGGAACGCCGTCTGCGGCGGGAGCGGGGCGAATTACCGCCGCTGCCGAAAGAGAAGGAACAGCCGTTGCCGGAAGAGCCGCAAGCCGCCGCGTGAACGCTGCGGAGTGGACAACCGTAGTGCATACGGTAAAATACGAATGGCACAGCAATAATAAGGATGACCAAGAATGATTTCTGAACAAAAAAGTACAATCCAAATACTGCCCGCTTCGATGTTTCCTGATGAAGTTCCGAGTCAGGCATCGTATCGGGCGGCGTTTGAACGCCGTAAAAAATTCTTTGCGGAGAATCCCGGTAAGACATTAGCAGAGGCGTTGCCGTTTCTGCCGAAGGAACGGTGCGACACTGCCGAAGCGTATTTTTGGAAAAAAGTAGAAGAAGAGAAAGAAGCGTCGGCTGCCGGCAAACAGATTTATTTTCCGTAATGCGGGTTATCAAAAATGCCGAAAGACAAGCCGTTATGTACTGCTTCCGAACAACCGTTGCCGCTGCTCCTCGCGGCGGCACTCTTCGGAATCCTGCTTGACAGATTCGCGGCACTTTCTCCCGCCCTTTGGTTCCTCCTTCTGACAACACTGCTCGTCCTTTGGCAAATCACCCGCCGAAAAGAAAAAACGTTTCTTTCAACGCTGTTTCTTTCGGCGGCGTTGTTTGCCTTGTGCGGATTAGAGCATCATTACCGCTGGTTCTGTTTCGCGGAAAACAACATCGGCAATTATGCTTCCAAAACGGGAGCACCGGCAAACATACAAGGAACGGTCATCGAAATGCCGCGGTACTTACCGCGACCGCCGCAAGATGCCGGTTCCTTTCTGCCCGTTTCGGAACGGACGTTTTTTACCTTAAAAGCAGCGCATATCCGGGACGGCACCGGTCGGCGCGCCGTTTCCGGCAAGGTCTCCGTTTGCGTTGACGGCGATGTCCGGCATTTCCGTATCGGCGATGTTCTTGAACTGTCCGGGCAACTCTCGAAACCGGTCGAAGCGCAAAACCCTGACGATTACGATTACGCCGCCGTTCTGCGCTCTTACCGGATTTTATGTAACCTCCGTTGTTCTTCGGCGGACAAAATAACGCTGCTAAAAACGGGACCGTTCAGTATGTCAAGAATCCTTGAAAGCGTCCGCCGGGCAGGTGCCGAACGGCTGCGCAAAGGTATGACTGCTGAAAATGCCGACGCAGCGACGGCAATGCTTCTCGGTATCCGCGAAGGCGTTGATGACGAAACAACAGAATCACTCATCGCCACCGGAACGATGCACATTATTTCGATTTCCGGTCTGCACGTCGGACTCATCGCCGCTTTCACCGTGTTCGTTCTTTGGTTATGCGGTGTTTCGCGCCGGACAGCAGGAATCGCTCTGATTTGTACCGTTACGGCGTATCTGTTCCTTACTGATGTCCGTGCGCCGGCAATCCGTTCAACGATAATGATAAGCGTTATCGCCGCCGCTCTCTTTTCAAAACGGACTTCGTTAAGCATCAATACATTTACCGCTGCCGCTTTGTGCGTCCTGCTGTTGAATCCTGCCGAGTTGTTTCAGTTCGGCACGCAACTTTCGTTTCTGGCAACCGCCGGTTTCTTTTGGATACCGCCGTTAAAGATTAACACAACGGACACGAAGAAGCGGTTTTTGACCCGTGTTTTGAGAAATACGCTGAAACTATTTCTGACCGGAATCGTCATTTGGCTGCTGACAATGCCGCTGCTGCTGACGCGGATTCATCTTTTTACGCCGGTTGCCGTACTCGTTAATCCGCTGCTTTGGCTGCCGCTGACCGCGGCAATGGTGTCCGGTTTCGCGGCAATGATTGCCGGAGCGGTTCCGTACATCGGCAGCGTCTTCGGCTGTGCTGCCGATATTTCTTTTTCTGTTCTGTTCGGAATGATTGCGTTCTTTCAGCGTCTCGGCGGTTATTATTGGGTTCCCGCTCCGCCGCTTTGGTGGAACATCGGATTCTACTCGGTATTTTCCGTACTGACATTTTTACCGCCGGAAAAAATCCCGCGGCGGTATCTCTGTTATGCTCTGTTCATTTGGCTTGCCGCCGGATTTGTTTCCTTTCCGGTTTCACGTTTCGTCCGGTATTACAAAGATGAGTTGACATTTTCGGTCTTGTCTGTCGGTCACGGCAACTGTTCGTTCATTATCACGCCGCAGAACAATGCACTCGTTTATGATGCCGGATGTATTTCTTCGCCGCGGCGGGCTGCCGATGTGATGAGCAACGCCCTTTGGCGGTTCGGCAAAACAAGCATTGAAACCGTAATTTTATCGCATCCCGACAATGACCATATCAACGGTATTTTTTTACTTGCCGAACGGTTCCGTATCAAACGGATTCTCGTTTCGCCGTACTTTTTTGAACCGTTGTATCAAATGAACGAGGTTTTGCGGAAAAAGAATTTGACGGCGGAACAACTGAACGAAGACGAATTTCAGGACGGTAAAATACTGCTGCTGTTTCAACAGATGGTCAAGAAACGGAAAATCCCGCTCATCGAAATCGGGGCGGGAGACAATTTGGGACAATACGGTTTGCCGAAAACAGCGGTCCATCATCCGCCGAAACAGGGATTTTCAGAATTCCAAAGTTCAAACGCCGCAAGTTTGGTCATCCGTTTTGAACATCATCAAACCGGGGTGCTGTTGACCGGCGACCTGAACTGTCAGCAGCGTTGTCCGTTTTTGGAACACGTTCCGGTGCCGTGCGGTATATTGATGATTCCGCATCACGGCGGTAAATCGAACCAGACAGACGCTTTGCTGCAATGGACAAAGCCGAAGGTTCTCATTATCAGTGCCGGCCGGTTCACGCACCGGGACTCTGCGGTGGAACATTTCCGCAAAAACGGTTACGAAGTCCGCAGTACGTTTCTCGAAGGAGCCGTTACACTCCGGTTTTGAGTACGGGAGTTTCCAAAAACTCCCCGCGGTCAATGGCAGCAGCCCGGACAGCCGCCGGTACGCGGAAAATTCGGATTCTCAATCGTGAATCCGCTGCTGACGGCATTGGAAACAAAATCAATTTCCGTACCGTCAAAATGCGGGTCATACTTCTTCAACGTTGCCAACTTCACTCCGTCGTAATTGTACGTCGTGTCGTTGACCGCATCGAAAGCCGTGTCGAAGTTGAGCGCATACTGCATTCCGCTGCAGCCGCCGCCGAGAACCGCAATACGCAGAAACGTTTCATCGCCGAGATTCCGGCTCTCTTTGACCTTTTTTACTTCGCCGACTGCTGTGGATGTAATGGTAATCATTCTGACAACTCCTCAATAACAACGTTTGAGTTGGTGTAAATATCAATTTCCGACGCAATGAGCAGCGACTCTTTGACGATTTCCGCAGCGGATAAACTGCTGTGCTTAATCAGGGCGCGTGCCGCCGCCGAAGCGTAATTTCCGCCGCTGCCGGTTGACAACACACCGTCCGACGGAACCAGCACGTCGCCGGTTCCCGAAATGAGCAAGGTCGTCTTCGGGTCGATGACAATCATCACCGCTTCCAGCCGCCGCAGCATCTTGTCCGTCCGCCAATCTTTCGCCAATTCCGTCGCTGCCCGCGGCAGGTTCGACGGAAAGTCCTTCAATCTCATTTCAAAGCGGTCTAACAAGGCGAACGCGTCGGCAGTCGCACCGGCAAAGCCGGCAATCACTTTGCCGTCAAGCAGTTTTCGGATTTTGTTCACATCGGCTTTCGCAATAAAGTCGCCGAGCGTTACTTGTCCGTCGCCGCCGATGGCAACTTTGCCATTCCGCCGTACCGTGAGGATGGTTGTCATTAAGCAGGGTAACAGTTAAGGTTTTCCCTATTACCATACCCGATTTTGACAATATGTCAACCGGATTATCCGAAGATATTCAGTTTCTTCGGCGAACGGGAGCGGCGTTTGCGTTTCACTTCACTCCATTCCTTCGTCATTTCCTCGAACACGTCCGGTGCCTCGTACCGAACTACGCCGCCGGTCTCCGGCATCGGACCTATCAGCCCTTTGAATATCGGCTGTCCCCGCAAACTTAAATCGGTACTGCAATCGTCGATACCGATTTGAATGTGCCGGCGGAGAATTTCTTCTTCGCTCATATAGTCCCGAATCCGGTACTCTCCTTCGGAACCGCGTGTTACCACCCGGTAAATATGACGCTTCATCGCAATGACCTTCCTTTAAGTCATTGGACATCCGTTTCCAAGAGGGAACGAATCCTATCGTTCCGTTTTTGATAAAAACCCTGGTAGAATTTTCGTCTTGCTGCCGGATGTTTCTAATCTTTTTCTTTCGGGACGGAACAAGCGGAATAACCGGCAAACGAAAAACCCCGTTGACAAGCAACGGGGCTAAATAAAACACACGGCTGAATCATTGAACTACCAACCGCCGCCGCCCATACCACCGCTCATTCCTCCCATTCCGCCGCTCATTCCGCCCATACCGCCGCTCATTCCGCCCATACCGCCGCCCATTCCGCCCATACCGCCGCTCATTCCGCCCATTCCGCCCCCCATACCGCCGCCGCTGTCTAAATCATCAGAACCGGCTGCCATACTGTACGAATAAACACTGCGGATAGACGAGAACTGCGGAGACGGCGACAGACGCACATAACGCCGGTCAGCACTAACCACCGCATTCGTCGAAAACATCGCACCGTCCGGTATCGTTGTTACAATCGGACGATAACCGACAATGCTCTCATACCGAAACGGGAAACGCTCACGGGAACCGCTTGAAGCACTGCCCGAACCGGTTCCCGTTTGACCGGTACCACCGACAATTTGCCCAAGCACACCGTCATCCGCTAACCGCTTCAACGCATTATTCCGTGCCAACATCTGTTGAGCAACACTCATCTGGATATTCGCCGCCGTCAGTTCGCCTTCTTCAATCGGCTCGGTTCTGCGTCCGTTCTCCATATTGAAGCAAACAATTACACCTTCCGGCTGCATCGTACAGGTCTTGCCGGTACTCTTTATTTCATCCGCTGCCGTATTCGTATCAATGTGAATACGGACTTTATTGTTCGTCAATTCGCCCCAGTCCTTGCGGAGAATAATGCCGTAAGTACCGTTGAACCCTTTCGGACAAACGTAGGAAATCCGTTTGACACCGGACTGTTCCGCCGCCGGGTCAACCGGCGTACCGTCTTGGGCGACCGGTACCGGTTTAAGCAAACCGCCGACCGTTGACCGCGGATTTTCTATCCAGCAATAAGAATCCGTCGGTTCCCGAACCATCATATCCAAACCGGCGTTGCCCGTCCATTCAACCGTAATGATGCAGTCCCGCAGACGTGCCTCACACACCTCTCCGGCAAGTTGTTCCGCCTCTTCGGTCTTACCCGCATTTTTCATTTTCGCTTCAAGCATCTGAACATCGTCCAACGCTTTTTGTGTCATCTTCCGTCCGACGCTTCCGTCCCATTCCTGCGAAAGAACTGCCAACGCAATCCAGCGAAGTGCCTCTTCATCTTGGTTTTCGTTGTACAATTCTTCTGCCAGCCGCAGCGTTGCCGAGTAAAATTCCCGGTTCGGTGCCATTACTTCGAGCGACTGTTTGTACAAATGAAACGCCCTGTCTTTTAATCCGATACTGCGTAAAAGCAGCCCCAGATTCATCATATCAAGCGGATTTTCGCAGAAGTCCGCCGCCGACAATGCCGCCCGTTCGACTTCCTTCATCGGTGCGCCCTTCGTGTAAAGCGTGATTGCCAACGCTTCGTACATCCACGGCAAGATATTATCGTTCAAAATTGCCGAATGAACGAACGCTACAATCAAATCGCCGTTCATCCTTTTCGCCCTTAACTCGTTCAACATTCGGTTTCCGGCGGCATGAACAA
>JAISJZ010000273.1 GCA_031261125.1 Planctomycetaceae bacterium
TCGGACGTGCTGCTGAAACCGCCGCCGGTTTAATCAAAAAAATTCTGGACGAAAACGGTACTGAACCCGATTTGTACAACATCAACATCCCTGTTTCGGCGTTGCAGCAGGACAAGCCGAAGATTGTTCTTGCCGAAATGGATTTGGAACACTATTGGGAAACGTTTGAAAAACGGCTCGACCCGATGGGGCGGGCGTATTATTGGTTGTCCGGTCATCCTGACCCGCGGATGCCCAAGGGAAAGAAAAATACCGGTTTGACGGATATGCAGGCGGTTGCCGGCGGCTGCATATTGCTCACGCCGCTGCAATTCGACCGGACGAACCGAACAAAAATGGAACAAATGAAAAAAACGCTACTCTTCTAAAATCTGCTGCAATTCGGCGGCATTTTGAACGGATTGAATCACTTTACCGTCTTTGCCGTACAAAATCATCGCCGGAAGCGAGTTCAATCCCCAATAAACGCCGATCGCTCCGTCCAAACCGCCGGGAGAATACAACTGCGTCCACTTCAAGCCCGCTTTCGTTACCGACAACTGCATCGTTTTCGCGTCAGCATCCAGATTCACACCGACCGGCACAGCACTGTCCGCTTTGTCAACGACCGCCTTGATTGCCGCCAATTCTGCTGCCGTCCTGCCGCTGCCGTCCCAAAATATCAGCAGAACCGCTTTGCCCTTCAACGCCGCAATGTCAAACGGTTTGCCGTTCACATCGTTTGCCTGAAACGGCACCTCTTTACCCGCAGCTGTTAATCGGCGAATCGCTCCTTTCGCTTTTTCGGCAAGTTGCTTGTTCTCCGTTTGCTGCGCTGCTTTGGCATACCATTTCAGCGGTTCGTCCGGCGACCTCGCTGTCATTTCCCGGTACGATGCCAACTGCATCGTACCGTTAATACCCTCTTCGGTATTTTCAAAATCCGTTGCCAGTCCTTCCAAGTTTTCAAGGTATTTCTTGAACGCGTCCATATCATCTTGTCCGCTGTTCATCGCCGCATAATAATCCGTCATAATTTGTCTGCTGCGGACATAAGCGGCAAGTTCCTCATTGCCCTGCTTGTTCACCGTTTCAAACAGCACCTTGATTTGTTCGCCGCCTTGCGGAAATTCATTTTTTCCGGCAGAATCCATTATCACATCGGCAACACTGCGTATCCAATTTTCCCGCTCTTCTGCCGTTGATGCTTTGGCAATAATCTGAATCATCTTGCCGATGATCATTCTGTGCTGTGCCGGCCGGTCTGCCGCCGCTGACTTCGGCAATTCCGCCTGCAACTCCTGTATTTCGTTCACCAATGCCGCCGTTTCTGAATTGGATTGCCCGCTGCTGTTCTGCGCCGCTGCCGGCTGAATAAACGTGAAAACGGGCTGGTTTTCATCAAACGCTTTCGGAACATCAATCGTCCGCCAGTTATTGTCCGCAATTTTAATAAGCGTGCCGATGGACACTTGTTTCGGTTTGCCGCCGCCGGCGGTACTGCCGGCAGCGGCAACGCTGTTCTCATAAACAACGGTATCGTTCGTATTACCCCAATCCCCTGCCGGTATAAGCGACGGCAAAACCGCATTGAGTTGAAACCATTGGTCATCCTGCTGCAAACCGCTTGCCTTCACTGCGGCTGCAAATGTTTCCGGGGCTTTGAACACCGCAATTTTTTGGGCAATTTTGGTATGGAGCGTTTCGCCCAAAGCGATACTTTTCAATTCCTCGTCGCCGAGGACAACCCGCACAAAACGCTGCACATCGTTTGTGATAATTGCCTGAACGATTTCCCGCGACACTTCTTCGGCGGAAATTTGTTTCCACAGGTCAATCGTTTTATCGCCGTTCAGGTCAATGCCCCAGCGGCTTCCGGCGGTGTTCAGCCACCGGAATTGGTCTGCCTTCTTATCCGCATTGGAATCAATGTCCCGATAAACCTCAACGCCGTTGTGGTAGTACGACCATTGGTCCACCTGACCATCGGCGTTGGTATCGAGAAACTTCCGCAGGATATTCTTCTGCGGACCGGTGATGACAAAGCCGCGTTTATCGTCCGTGATTTTAATTTCACACTGGGTCATTTCGTCGTCTGCCGGCGAATCGTATTCAACATCGTTTTGAATCGGCTTGTATTTCAAGCCCTGTTCGAGTTGCGCCCGCAAAGAACCCTCTTGGGCCAACAGCGGAAGAACGGAAAGGACGAAAACGGGAAGAATATAGAATCTGTTCATTGCCGGCGAATGGTAAATAACAACATTGACGTACCGCGGTTATTGTCCATTCTCTTTTATCCGTTGTCAATTCCCGCACGGTGCCGAAAAATCACAAAAAAAGGAGCGTTGCCGTCCGGCTGTGTATCAATTACACTATCTATAAACCGTTTAACCGCATATTCCAATGTACAAATTTCTCCTCGTCCCCGCCATTGCCCTGTCAACCGTTCTGCTGTCCGCCCAAACCAATACCGTACCGGACGCAAAACAACAATTCGCCGCTAAAAAAGCAGAAGCGGAAGAACTGTTCACCGGAGGAAAAACCGAAGCGGCAAAACAACTGCTCGATTCCTTGCGGGAACAGGAAAAGGTGTTAATGAAAGAAACGCTCGCCGTGCAGAACGTTTCATCGGAATTGAGCAAACTCTGCAACGATTACCGCAGCGGCAAACCGGTGTTCGCAAAACAAACGACTGTCAAACCGTTTCCGCCGTC
>JAISJZ010000046.1 GCA_031261125.1 Planctomycetaceae bacterium
AAGCAACAATTTATCACGGGGTAGAGTATAGGATTATAGGGATTTTTTCAACGTTTTTATGGGTAGCTACCGGTTAGAGAAAAGGTCTATTAGCGAACGGGGCGTTTCGACAGGTACGCCTACATATCCCGCTCGTATGAACCAATCATTTTATTTTTGCTCTCTTTTTGTTAACACTTCTAAATCAGTAAGCAGGCAAGAATAGGCGACACTGAAGTAAGTTTATCCTCGTACCGGTTCTTTCGATTTTCGGATGATGCCGGACGGATGTTTCAGCCGGTACAGAATTTCCAAGAGTAAACGTTCTTCCATTACAGTATCGCGTTCGAGAATGAACCAGCCCTTAGGACTTGCATCGACATCAATTTGGTCGCGGTACGAGTCCGTTTCGTCTTCAAACCGCAGATTCGCGCCGGAAACAGATTTAAGCGGATGCTTATTGTCTTCCAACTCTTTATATACCTTGACTTCAATCAAATAACCGCCGGTTTCCGGGATGACGTGAACTTCTGCCCGGCGGCGGATGGTTTGCAGTGTACAGTCGTACCGCTCTTTTATGCCGACAGAATCGGCGTGCCAAGGTTCCGCCAGCGATGCTCCGATTTTCGGCTTCGTGTCAAGCCGACCTTCGGTCAACACACCGTCATACAGCCGAATCGGCATTTCCTTTTCAATCGTGAAATTGGAATCAACGGCATCAACAATCACCGCCCAAAGAAATTCGTGGTCTTGGGCTTCCACAAAAATGGGATTGTTCGATTTCGGAGCGTTGAGTTGCCACGAAAATTCCCGCTGAAACGCCGGCTGATAGGAGGAACAGCCCGCGGACAGAAAGAACAAAACAGCAACGGCAAAGAAAATCCGAAAACACATAACGGCATATTCCCAAAAACGCCGGTTTAACGCAAGAGCAATTTCTTTCCCGAAAAAGGTTTTTTCCCGGCTGTACTGCTGTACTCTCCTCCGGTCTGTACCCATTGACAACTTCCGCGGGACAGTTAAACTTTCAGTAATACGATTTTTCAAAAAGTATTACTGAAAGGAACTCCGATGTTTCCGTCATTCTTCCGCCGGGCTTTTACACTCGTTGAACTGCTTGTTGTCATCGCAATCGTCGGCATCCTGATTGCTCTGCTTTTGCCGGCGGTTCAAGCCGCCCGCGAAGCCGCTCGCCGGATGCAATGCACAAACAATCAGAAACAACTCGGCATTGCGCTGCACAACTATCATTCGGCATACAACGCAATGCCGACCTTCTGCGTCAACGCCCAGCGTACCGGTACCGCCGAAGATGTCGCTGCTGCCGGTTCAGGGTCGAAAGAATCAGCGTGCTGCTTTGGGGCAAAAACGGTTTCGGTCTTTTCCCGGCTTTTGCCGTTTATGGAACAAACAGCGGCATACGATTTAATTCCAAACCGTGAATGGGTATCGATAAACTGCGGAACGCAGCAGTCCCGGCTTAATGCACTGTCGTATCAGGGCAAAACGTTTCACAATGCCGCAAAAACGCCGTTGCCGATGTTCCGTTGTCCGTCCGACCCGGCACCAAACACTACCGCGGCGATTACTAGTGAGGCGGCTGCCGCAAGAACAGTACAGAGCGGCGGCGGAAATAAAGAAGCGGCACAGGACCCCGGTGAACCTTCGACTACCGGAACGTGTAACTATATGATTTGTACCGGTTCGGCAACGGACTTTTACTATGATTTGCTGTTTCAAACCGACGGAGCGTTTTCGTGGGAAAAATGGAGCGGCGTAGAAAGAATGACCGACGGAACAAGCAACGTCATTGTGTTTAGCGAATCCATTATCGGCGATGAATCAAACGGATTGGTTGACACAGCCGTTGGACCGCCTGACCCGTTTCAGCCGTGGGCGCGATGCGGATTTAATCCCAGTTACGGCTTTCCGGCAACAAATTGGACAACAACCGGACCGGGATTGACGAACGGATTAGCAAATCCCGACATTCCGGCGATACTTGTGTCCAACACAACGAACTGGATGGGCTGGCGCGGGTATATGTGGTTGAGCGGTCGTCCTTACGCGACAACGTTTTCAACGTACAGTACACCGAATCCGCCGTATTCTGATTGGGGTGTCAGCAACGCTTACGGTTTCTATTCCGCACGAAGTTTTCATCCCGGCGGCGTGAACGTTACCCGCGGCGACGGCAGCGTGTCGTTCATTTCCGAAACGGTTGCGTTAGGCGTTTGGCGAAACCTTGGCAAAGCGGATTCCGGGCTGACGAAATAATCTCAATGGTCAAACAAATTTTTATTTTCTTTTTATGTGCTGCCGTTGCTGGTACAGCCGGTTGCAGCAAACTGCCGAAACGTCCGAAAGGGATGCCGGAGTTGGTGCCTTGTACCGTTTCAGTGTCCTTCGGCGGTGAAAAACTGCCGGGTGTCGGTGTTCAACTGATTCCGAAAAACCAGTCGGAAAATCCGTGGATTGCCGGAGGAAAAACAGATGCCGATGGAAAAACTGTTCTCAAAACAGCATTATATTACAACGGTGCTGTTCCGGGCGAATACCTCATTCTGTTTGAAAAATACGATAACCCAAAAACAGATAAGAGCGGCAATCTGATGCCGTCTGAACCGCTGATTCCGGTCAAGTATTCCCGGCAGAAGACAGCGCAAACAGTTTCTATCACGAAGGGCAAACTGGATTATGAATTTCAACTGGACGGATTAACAAAAAAGTAGAAAATTCCACCATTCTTGCACAACGCATCTACCATTTCGTAGATTTCTGTGTTACAATGCGTCCTTTGGATCTGTGCTGTACATTTTACTTGATTTTATTGTCAATAATTGTATATCCAGTATAATCCTTTCGACCGGCTACGGATTGTTGAACCGTTCGGTTCGTCTGTTGTCCGGTTTCCAACCCTACCTCTTTTTAGGAGAAACGTATGAACCTGCAAACTCCCAATGGCAATGATGCCACCCGTTCCGCCAACCGCTCCCGCAGCGTGGTTCCTTGCAGCGGACTTTGTTCCCGCTGTATCGACGGCTGCAAAGGCAACTGCGAAGTTTTCAAAGCGACCTTCCGCGGTCG
>JAISJZ010000054.1 GCA_031261125.1 Planctomycetaceae bacterium
TGTGTCCGCAAAGCGTTGCCAAGCGGTTCATCTGCTCGTCCGTCAACGGAGAACGACCGAACCGGTTGTTTCCGAACGACGTATGATACGTCGCATAATACGGAGCATTGAGGTCAATCCAAGTCAAAACCCGGTCAACCGCCTCAGGGTTCGTCTTGCGGTCAATATAAATTCCGAGTTCCCGGCACTTGGCATCAATCTTTTCGTCGCGATGACCGTTGAGCATCACTTCGGCGAGTTTGCTCTGCGTCGAACCCCAAGTGTAGGGCTTCAAAACATTGTGCGGTCCCGCGCCAACCGGCTTAATTAAATTGTCCTTGTACAGTGTTACATACGACTCGTTGAAAATCGTGTGCAAATCTCCGGCAAGATTCGGCTTTTTCGGGTTCTTCTCGACTTTGCCGTAATCGTGGCACTGAACGCAATACTTATCGAACACCGGCTCCTGTACCTCTTTGACATAACTGAACTCACGCGGCTCGCCGTACCACGTTTTGAGTTGCACCGGCGGTTTCGTCAACGCTTTCGGCGTGTTCGGTGTCGGCGGAACAACCGCTAACCGGTCTTCGTGGCAACCGACACAGCCGTTCGTTTCACCGGGTCGGATAATCACCCCGCTGCGCATCGTTTGAATCATCCGTCCCTGTTCGTCAAGAAGTTGGAAATAAATAAACTTGTCGGCAGGCACCGTAAAATTCACGCTGCCGTCGTCCTCAATCGGAACCGTCCCTAAAATCCGCTTGTTGATAAATTCGTACCAATTCATACCGGGTGCCTGTTCGCCGTGTCCGTTGCCCCACCCCTTTGCCGACCACGTCCGTTTCTCCGGCGATTCGATGACCCGCAGGAATTTCACACCGCCTTTTTTCACGGCGGACATTCCCAATCCCTCATAGACATTAGAAACGTAAAACGTACCGGTATCCTTCGATAAATCCGCTTTCTGCGTGTTCACCGGCGGTTTGCTTGACGGTGCCAGCGGCATCGGGTCAAAACAACCTTGCAAATTGTTTTTGGAATCAGGGGTCTTGAAAACGAGTTGCATCGTGCCGTCCCGCCCTAACAGCCAAATACCCATTTGCTCGCCGTCTCCGGTCATTCCCGATGCCAAGAACCATTCATCGGACAATGGAAACGGGTCTTCAAATTTCTGTTTCAACGGGACAAACGTATCGTATTTCCTTACTTCATCGAACGATTTTTGTCCCTGTTCTTCACTCACAAAGTTTATCGCTTCCGGCGGGAAGGTTTGCAAAACGGCTTGTTTGCCGTCCAATCCTTTACGGCGGTCAATGATGCCGATTGCCCCCCAAGGGCGGTCGTGGCACGAACCGAGCGTTGCGATGAACACCGAATCGCTGCCGGGCAAAATCCGTGCGTCAATTACCCCGCCGGGCGACGCGGTATTGTTGCCCCAAAAAACGGCGTGATTGAAACCTTCGGTTGTCGTTATCCAAACGCCTTGGGCATCGCCGAAGTTGCGGTCAACGTATTCCCACCGGTCGTAAATAATCCGTCCGTCCGGCATTAAAGAACTGTGTCCCTCGAACAAGGTGCTTTTGCCGATTTGCTGAATGTTGGAACCGTCGCCGTTCATCTTGTACAAGTTGCACATAATATGCCGGTTGCACATACAGTATTTCGGTTCACGGGTCGATGAAAACACAATTTCACCGCTCGGCAAATACAACGGGTCAATGTCGGATACCCCTTTCAGGAACGTAAGTTGTTTCGCCGCCGCTTCATCAGAGTTGTTAAGCACTAATTCGTAGATATGATAGTCGTCCTGGATATTCTTCCGCATTGATACGAGAATCTTTTTACCGTCGAACGACACGCACGGGTCGCGTACCACACCTTCGGGAACGTCCAAAAGAACTTTGGTACTGTTATCTTTCGGGTTCCAAACCCGCAGCGATGAACCGCCGCGGAATGAACCGGTGTTGATTTCGCCGGTCTGAAACATCGTTGCCGTGTTGTGATGGTCGGGACGGTACTGTTCCCGGAAAACATACAGTATCGGTGTCTCGCCGAGGATTTCTCTTGCTTTCGTTGATTTTGCTTTTTCTTCTTCGGCGCGTTTTTCGAGAAAAGCGGTTAAAAACTGCTGCCGTTTGGCGGTTAAACCGCTGTCGATTGTTCCTTCGGCACGGAAATAGTCCATCCGAATATGCGCCCAGCCGCCGGTTTCCCGGTCAACGACCCGAAGAACAAGCGGCTTGCCTTTGTACTGGGAAACATCCCAAGTGTATTCAATCAGTTTCTCGGAGGCTTCGCCTCGTGCTTCGTAAATGACTTTACCGATGTCTCCGTTTTCGAGCAGCGGAAAGAGACCGGCGTAAGTATCGGGACGTTTGCCGCCGCCGACGAAAATTTTTGTCTCGTTACCGGTTAAAACGAAAACCGGCGATTCGATGACGCAAATCGTATCGTCGGTCGATTTGTTATGTGCCGCAGTTTCGAGCGTTGTCAGATAATACTTGCCGTGTTTATCGTAAGCATTTTGCGGATGATTCTGCTCCTTGTCCCAAGAACCGACGGGCTTGGTATTTTGTCCTTCGATGATTTGCCAGCCGTCAAGCGTACCGGATTCAAAATCGAAAATGATGCTGTCGGCAAGCAGCGCGGAACAAGTCCCGGCGGCGAACAAGATGAACACAAAAGTAAAGGAACGCATTGAAACCTCCGAATGGGATGGAACCGCATTGTACCACATTTCAAACGGCATTTTAATATCTACCCCTTTAACATTTTCAATGCCGGTTTATAATTATCCCTTGCTTCGAGTTCCCTACCCCCTTGTTCAATGAAAAAATCCGTTGTATTGGCTTACTCCGGCGGACTGGATACGTCCGTCATTCTCGGCTGGCTCATCGACGAAGGATATGATGTCCACGCCGTTTACGTTGACCTCGGTCAACCCTGCGAAGACCGCGAAGCGATTCTGGCAAAGGCAAAAAAAATCGGGGCAAAAACCTCTGAAATCGTTGATGTCCAGAACGAAATGTGCCGGGACTTTGCGTTTCCCGCAGTACAATTTCAAGCAAAGTACGAAGGAATGTATCTGCTCGGCACATCGCTTGCCCGACCGATTATTTCTAAAGTGTGCTTGCAGAAGGCGAAAGAATACGGTGCCGTTGCTTACGCTCACGGAGCAACGGGTAAGGGCAACGACCAGTGCCGGTTTCAACTCGCTGCCGAGGCACTCGACCCGAACGTGCAAATCATCGCTCCGTGGCGTATCGAACGGTTCCGCAAACAGTTTCCGGGACGTTCTGATATGATTAAGTATTGTGAAAAGAAAAAAATCCCGGTAAAAGCATCGTTGAAGAAGCCGTACAGCAATGATGAAAACGTGCTGCATATCAGTTATGAAGCCGGTATTCTCGAACAACTCGATGTCAACGGCATCGAATCGGTTGAATTCGGAATATGCGTCCGCCCGGAACAGGCACCGGATAAACCGGAATTGGTATCCGTATCATTTCAAAGCGGCGTACCGGTTGCCATCAACGGCAAAAAGAAGAACGCTGTCGGCATTATCAAAGCGTTGAACGAAATCGGCGGACGCAACGGTGTCGGCTTGATTGACATTGTCGAAAACCGGTTTGTCGGAATGAAGAGCCGGGGTGTGTACGAAAGTCCGGGTATGACGCTTTTGTACGATGCTCACCGGTACGTTGAGCAGTTGACGCTTGACCGGGACTTGATGCACCTGCGGGACCGGTTATCGCCGGAGTTTGCCGAAATGGTGTATTACGGTTTCTGGTATCACGCCAAAATGGACGCATTGTTAGCGTTTATCAAAGAAACGCAGAAACCTGTGTCCGGCGAAGTTGTGCTGAAGTTGTACAAGGGCAACGTTTCCGTTGAAACGCGGGAAAGTCCGAATTCACTATACGATGAAGGCATTGCGACGATGGAAGGCGGCGGGGCGTACAATCAGGACGACCCGACGGGTTTTCTGCGGATACAAGGTTTGCCCGGCCGGGTTCAGGCGAAAGTTCGTCCGCGGAAGTTTTAATCATCACCCAGAATTTCCATACATAATTCGGTGTAAGCCCGTGCGCCGCGGGAACGCGGCGCATAATCGAATACCGGCAATCCGTGACTCGGTGCTTCGCTCACCGCAGCGTCCCGCGGTATCACCGTCTTAAAAACAATTTCGCCGAAAAAATCCCGCACCTGTTCCTCAACTTCATACGTTAAATCAAGACCCGCATCGTACATCGTCAATAGAACGCCGCCGAATTCCAACTTCTCCGGTTTTGCGTCCATTATCTTTTTAATGACTTCAATCATCTGCACGAGACCTTCCATTGCGAAAAATTCGCATTGAATCGGAATCAGCACTTCCGTTGACGCGCTTAACGCTAACTGCGTCAGATGTCCCATCGACGGCGGACAATCAAACAGCACGAATTGGTACGGTTCCGATTCCTGTTGCAGTTGTTCGTGTATCCGTTTCGTTTGTTCAGGATTATCTTGGGTTAACGCTTCGATACTTGCGAACGACCGGCAGCCGGGCAGAAGTTGCAGATTCGGTACGTTCGTTTGAAACAGAAAATCGGCGAACGGCTCGCCGACGGCTATCGGATGTTTCGGCTGCGGTTCACCGCCCAAACCGCTGGTTGCGTTGCACTGCGGGTCGAGGTCGGCAAGCAAAACCCGCGCACCGGATTTTGCCAATCCGGCTGCAAGAGAAACGGCTGTTGTCGTTTTGCCGACCCCGCCTTTCCGATTGGCGATGCAGAATGTCCGTACCATACCGGACTATGCAAAATCCGGCAAATGAAGTCAAGAGTAAAAACTACTCTTTGACGTTATACAATTCCCATTCCCAAATCCGGGCTAAACCGCCGGGCGTGTCCGTTATCAACAAACGGTACGCCGCGCTTTTTACCGGGGAGAATTTTTTGCCGAAGTCCGGTTCGGCGTTCCCCTCTGCTTTAGAGCCGGCAACGTCAACCCACCGCGTTCCCTCTTTTTTCTGCAAAACAAACGAAGTTACCGGCGTTTGCCCGCCGGCTTGTCCGCTGACAAGCCGGAACGCGTTGATTTCAACCGGTTCTTTGAACGTTAACTCAACCCAATGCGGCGGTTCGGCGGACTTATCGCTTACCCAGCGGCCTGCATTATCGTTGATGTTAAACTCGCCGTCATTGATGTTCGATGCCGGATACGCCGTTTCTTTGTACAAACTCGACACCGTCACTGCTGCTTTCCGTGCGAAATTGGTCCCCGCCTTCGGCAACCAAACCGGCGGCGTTGCTTTCTTACCGCCGCTTTGTCCCGAAATCCGCGGTGCCGCCGTGTGCCAGTATTGTTCACCGGTCTTGCCGATTCCCTTCGTCATCAATTCTTTTAACTCCGGTAAATACTTCTGATACACGTCCCGCGGTGTCCCATCGTGCTTCTTTGCAATGGACGCTGCCATTCCGACAACTTCGCCCATCATTCCGCCGGTACGCATTACCCGAATTGTCCCCAAAGCAACGTGCGAAACGCTGATGCACCGCCCCGCCATAAACAAATTGTCAACGTTCCGCGAATACAGCGTCCGGTAAGGAATCGGATACGGCTGAATCCCCTTGTGTTTTGCTATCGTGCGGAACGCTTCGCTGTCAAAGTATTTTTCGTTCCGCGTTTCGGGGTAATGCAAGTCAATCGTCCACGTTGTAATAACGCCGGCATCGGGATAAATTTCCCGCTGCACCAAATCTTGTTCCCGCAAAATCACGTCGCCCATTAACCGCCGGGATTCCCGTTTTCCGGCAACGAATGCCACCCAGCCGAGTTGGCGCGTATCTGCTTTCTCCCGCCATTTCGGCTCGCTTTGGTTCTTCATATAAGCCCAATGTCCGTAAGCGGCACGCAGTCCGTTATCCCGAATCCGCTCAATGTCCTTCACTTGGTCGTAATTCAAACCGGTTTCCCAATCCCAATCGCCTTGAACCATCGGATGGGCACTTTCCTCGGTGAACTGGTGCGCCCACGGCAGCGGCGGGAAAACCGTTTTCACCGGATTGCCGTCTCTATCCTTTGCCGGAACAGAATACCATTGAACGGACGACCCCATTGTCATCTTGTCCGGCGTTTCCGGTGCCAATTCCTCACCGGTCTCCGATTTGGACTCCCGTCCCTGCCGCCAATCCGCTCCGGCAAGGAAACCCAAATTGCCGTCGCCGGTGCAATCCGCAAACAGTTTGCCGGTGAACTTCGTTTCGATACCCGTTTCGATGTTCTTGCCGACCACGGATTTAATACGTTTTCTTTCCGTTTCGGCGGCAATCACCTGGGTATTCAGATAGAGCGTGATATTCTTTTCCGCTTTCACGGCATCGTTCTTCTTCCAATCCTTATACACTTCGCCGGTTTGGGCGTTGCCGTCTTGGTCAGGGTCAATTTCGTTCACCAAATTGCCGAGGTTCGGATACGGTTCGTAGCCCATCCGCCCTTGAAGGTGAACACGGACTTCGGAACTGTTATTGCCGCCGAGTGTCGGACGGTTCTGAATCAACGCCACTTTACAATCCAAACGCGCCGCCGAAATAGCCGAACAAATTCCGGCGATACCGCCGCCGACCACAACGAGGTCAAACGGTCCTTCTTTCGCTTCGGGTGCGTCCAGCGGATTCGCTTTTAATTTCAGGACATTCCGGCGGATTTTATCCAGTGTTTTCACGTCTTCCGGCGGCAGATACTGCCGGTCAAGTGAAAACACGATTGCGTCAAGCCGACCGTCGAAACCGGTTAAATCGTGAATCTTTACCTCAACATTAATATCGGTAATATCAACGCTGCCGCCCTTGTGCCAATGCCACGGGTCGCCTTCGGTGCCGAACACGGTCTCCAACGTTTTGCCGTTGACTATCAGTTGAAACTTGCCGGGGGCGTACTGCGGTGTCCACGGAGCGACCCAGTTTCGGGTGCGGACGAAAACGTTGTACTTTCCGGGTTTCGGAAAAACGACTTTGGTCGCGGCATCGGCAACGGGTTCACCAAGACCGTGCGCCAAAAGAACAGGCGAACCCATAACGTCCATATATTGCTGGTCAACGACCCAGCCGCCTTTTTCGGCAAACGCTTCCGCTTCGAGAAACACCGCCGGCTCCGTTTCTGCAAACGACAGCGGAGAAAGGACACAGAACAAAAATAAAACGTTCATCAACTTTTGCATTGCAGTTCTCCGGTATTCAGGTAGTTTCCGGGATTATACTTTGAACAGAAACAAAATACAACAGCGCGAAAACGGGCGAATATCCCGGTTGTTTTTTTGTGAAAAAGTAGTAAAATACAGAGGCGAAACACCGATGACGTTCAACAAAAACACCAGATGAGCGAACCCAATAACGCCTTTGAGAAGTACGAGGATATTGAAATCAAGCCGACCTCGGACTTG